>JACAEY010000055.1 GCA_013388605.1 Nitrospirota bacterium
GTTTTTTATGTCTTCCTGTCCGAAATGTAGCAGGAGACTTTTCAATCTTTAATTTAGAAATATCCTGTTCCACTCTATGTAATTAATTTCCTTAACACTGAATCTGTAATCGCACAATAATTCATTATATCAGACAAAACTATTAAATACCCCGATCACAAAAATACCCAAATTTGTTTATAGATTTTAAAATTCTTTAACTATACCCTACATAATACATTCCTCGGATCAGATAGAGATAAGTGTGGAATTTTATCATCTAATTTGAAGCCTGTATTTGATTCTGTTATAGTTATCATAATCTATGGAAAAACATATCACTTATAAGGAAAAAATCATTTTAGGTAATTTAAGTAAGGAGAGACTTGATTCTATACTTTACACATCATCAAAAATACACGATTCGGGCAAAAGAATAGACTTTCTTTCTAAATATTTTCTTGGAACCCCATATAAAGATCATACATTGATTGGAGATATCAATACACCTGAAGTCTTCATAATAAATCTTGAAACAGTAGATTGTTTTACTTTTATTGATCAAATAGAGGCAATGAGGCTATCTTCATCCTTTTTTGAATTTAAAGAAAATCTAAAAAGATTGAGGTATAAAGGAGGAGATGTCAGTTTTGAAAAAAGGAACCATTTTTTCAGTGATTGGATTGAGTTCAATTCAGACTATATTGAAGATGTAACTGAAAAAATCGGGGGCAATACAATCATGCGCTCCAAAAAAATATTGAATGAAAAAGATGATGGAACTTTTTTCCTGCCTGGTATTCCAATTAGTGAAAGATTTATTTATTATATTCCGACTAATGCCTTAAACGATTTGATTTTAAAAAGTCTTAGAACAGGAGATTATATAGGAATATATTCAACAGAAAATGGACTCGATGTTTCCCATGTGGGAATTCTTGTTCAAAAAAAAGAAGCAATATATTTAAGACACGCATCTTCAATAAAGAAAAAAGTGATTGATGAGGATTTTAATGAGCATATAATAGAAAAATCCGGGATAATTATATTCAGGAGTAGAGATATCGAAAGTTATTATTAATGTTTAGAAGAAGGCACAAAAGATTCCGTAAAACCTTCAAAACAATTTTTGGCTCAGGAGATAAAAACTTTACAGGAAATTTATGTAATCTTTCAAAAAGCGGTCTTTTCATAAGCACAAGGAAATGTCTTCCTGTGGGCTCAATTATAGACATTGAATTACTTCTGCCAGATGGCAACATATCTCTCCTTAAAGGTGAGATAAAAAGGGTCACTAAATCAAAATTAATATATAAAAATGGTATGGGTATTGAGCTTATTAAAAAAGATTCAACATATTCAAATCTCCTGAAATCATTAGACAGGGTTGAGAAGAATGTTTTAATCCTATTTGCAGATATCCGAGGATTTACTACTCTATCAGAAAATCTTCTACCTTATGACGTCATCCATTTACTCAATCGCTATTTTCACATGATGAACAAAGTTATTATCAAGCATGGAGGTACAATCAACAACTATATGGGAGATGGTTTTATGGCAATTTTTGACGTTAAAAACGAAGAAAAGGATTTGCTCTCCGGCATCAAAGCCGGGGTCGAGATGCTCAATGTAGTAAATGATCAACTACGACCTTATACACAAAAGTTTTTTAAAAGTGATTTTAAAATCGGGATTGGACTTCATTATGGGATGGTAGTTGTAGGAACAATAGGAAGTGGTGACAGCAAAAGACATACAATTATTAGTAATGCTGTCAATTTTGCAAGTCATATTGAGTCAATCAATAGATTATTAGGTACTGAATTTTTAATTTCAGAAAATATTTATCAACTCATTCGTAGCAAAATCAGGGTTAGAAAAATTCAAAAAATCAGTATCCAGGGTATTGCAGGATTGCAAACACTTTATGAGGTTTTGGGATTGGCTTAAAAACTACATCTTCAACCTTAACTCTTCAAAATTGATAACTCATTTCGTAGACGCCATAAGAGCACAAGTCCAGGTAGAGCTGTAAGTGTGGTAATAAAGAAGTAGTTTGCCCAGCCTACTGATTCAACCACAAAACCAGATGTCGGACCAATAAAAATACGACCAAGTGCAGTAAGGGATGAAAGAAGTGCATACTGAGTAGCTGTGTAACGGTGGTTACATAGTGCCATAAGAAGTGACACAAAGGCTGATGTTCCCATGCCACCGCTAAGATTCTCAAATACAATAGCAAAAATCAACATTCCATAACTCTTACCAATTAATGCTAGGACAACAAAAGAGAGATTTGAGGCTGCTTGTAAAATACCAAAGTGCAACAAAGAGCGGAAAAGCCCAAGTCGCACCATCAAAGAGCCTCCAAACATTGCTCCTGATATAAGTGATATAAATCCAAGTCCTTTATTAATTGTACCTACGTCAGTTACTGAAAAACCGATCCCCTTAATAAGAAAAGCTGTCGTCAATGTCCCAGCATAAGCATCTCCTAACTTATAAAGTACTATCAGAAACAGAAAAACAATAGCAGAATTTCTTGAAAAATATTCTTTTAAAGGACCTGATATGGCTTCTTTGAGCGTTAAAGGAGGAACTATCCCTTTATCTGGTTCGGATCCTAAAAGAGTTGATATCATTCCGATTACCATCGCGGACGCCATCAGCAAATAAGTTTTCTGCCATCCAATTTGGTCTGAAAATATAAGAGCTAATGCACCAGAAAAAAGGGTTGCAATACGATATCCCATGACAAATACAGCAGCCCCGGCTCCGCGCTCTTTTTCCTCCAAGATATCAGTTCTGTAAGCATCAATTACAATATCCTGTGATGCAGAACTAAAAGCTACTATCATGGAAAGAATAGCTAATATCCATGGAAATTTTGATGGTGAGCTAAAAGCCATTAAAGTAATTCCAAATAGGAGTATAATCTGTGAAATAAGAATCCATCCTCTACGTCTCCCTAACAAAGGAGGTATAAATCTATCCATTAACGGTGACCAGAGAAATTTTATTGCATAAGGTAGACCTACAAGAGAAAAAATTCCTATTGTTCTCAGGTCTACTCCTTCCACAGCCAACCATGCCTGTAAAGTCCCTCCTATTAGGGCAAGAGGAATTCCTGAAGAAAATCCAAGAAATGTTATTACTGCGATGTTGCGGCTGGTGAATACCTTAAGGTATAAAGAAATATTAAATCTTAACAGGCAACCTCCCATTAAAATCTATCTCTCCCTTCAAACATTTTATTATGGCCCTTTGTGCCTGCTCTGTTGCCTGGTAAGCAGCAATAAGCACATCAGCATCACTGAAAAATCTCAATACATACGGAGAACCTAAAGAGATTAAAATTGATTTTTTTGCCTTTTTCATCAAACTGTAAATCTGCTCTTTTTCTTTATTATCTATTCCTGAGGTGCCTTTTCCTGCAGAAATATCTGTAAAGATGAGAAATATCATATTTTCTTTTATCTCTTTTTCTCTCAGAAAAGAATAAGAATTGGAGACAGTTGAAACATTTTTAAAAAAGTTTTTAAATAGTGAGTATTCAAAAAAACTATTTTCCCCTGCTAATACTAAATAAAACTCTGTGATATCTGAAAGTGGTAATAATCCTGCATCCTTTACTACTGTCATGGACATCTCTGTAAGTTTAGCTGAAAGTTCTGCATGGCTTTGATAATCTACCTCGGTCTCCTTTACTTTATTCTTTATTAAGCTCTTATTCTTTATCTTCATTATCCGATTCACTGCCTTATCTACTACTTCCACTTTTAAAATATTTTTTTCTAAAGCCAATTTTAATTCTTCAAATGTCTTATCCACATCTTCAGGATGGATCAGAATGTCAGCCCCTGCTTTTATACATTCAACTGATATATTTTTAATATCCTTCAATGCCTTCATGTTCAGGGCATCTGTCAGCACCAGACCATCAAAACCAAGTTCCTTCCTTAATAAATCAGTGATTATTTTCTTAGATAGACTTGCTGGTTTTGAATCAATTGAAGGGATAACCAGATGCCCAACCATAATACTACTTGCACCTTCCTTGATAGCCCTGATAAATGGAATCAGGTCTATTTTCTTCATATCATCAAAGGATTTGCCTATAACAGGAAGTGATATATGAGAATCTATATCAGTATCACCATGTCCCGGAAAGTGTTTAGCACAGCTTATAAGACCTGAGTTTTCAAGTTCTTTTATATACCATGATCCAAACCAAGCAACGTCTTCAGGGTTATCAGAAAAAGCCCTTGTGCAGATTATGGGATTGTCTGGATTCTGATTAATATCAAGAACAGGTATGAGTGGCATATTGATACCGATATCTATTAACTCCTGAGCTATAGCTTTTAAAGTCATCCGAAGAAAAATTATATTTTCTGAATCATTTTTATTAATTGCAGCTGCTATAGCCATCTGGCATGGAAAGATTGTTGCAGACTCAATCTGCTTTCCCACGCCACATTCAACATCAGAAGCGATAAAAAGAGGGAGCTTTGAAAAAGATTGGATTTCTTTAATAAAACCTTTTATCTCATCTTTTCTTCCACCGAAGACAATAAATCCACAAATGCCTTTTTCAACAAGCTTATATATCTTCTCCCTGTATTTCTTAGAATTAATGTCATACCCATTTAACCTACTGATTATTAGCTGATATAATCTTTCCACCAA
>JACAEY010000075.1 GCA_013388605.1 Nitrospirota bacterium
CAATATGGCTTGATACCTCATAAACACAATGAATAGACAGGACAATTATATGGCAGACCTCTTTCTGTTAAAGTATGATATCTAAATTACGCTCATATATCCTTTCTGGGAAGAAGGATTAGGATTAATTTTATGAGGTCGTCATTGTGTTTCTTCGGCATTCAGCCATATTTTAGAATATCTTGGACAGCTATAAGTAAAAATAAAATTTAACAGTGGAGAATGATTATTGGTAATATGACAGATGACCAATGACGAATGAGAATAAAATATTAGTCCTTGATTTCGGCTCCCAATATACTCAGCTCATAGCACGTCGTATAAGAGAATGTAATGTCTATTCAGAAATTTTCCCTTTTAATGCGAGCTTTGAAAAAATAAAAAGCTTTAATCCTAAAGGTGTAATCCTTTCAGGAAGTCCTTCGAGCGTTTATGATAACAACGCACCTATCCCTGATAAAATGATTTTTAAGCTTGGGATACCGATATTAGGGATCTGTTACGGAATGCAGCTTATGGCGCATCTATGGGGCGGAAAGGTGGCAAGGGCACCGAGAAGAGAATACGGTCGCTCTGAACTCATAATTGACGATGATTCCGATCTTCTGAATGGTATTGGAGAAAAACTTAAAACTCAAAATTCAAAATTCAAAACTATCGTCTGGATGAGCCATGGTGACATGATTGATAGATGTCCTAAAGACTTTATTCCAATAGCACATACATCTAATTCTCCTGTTGCAGCAATGGCTAATTATAAAAAAGGATTTTATGCCTTACAGTTCCATCCAGAAGTTGCACACACCGAAAAAGGAATAGATATTTTAAAAAATTTTCTTTTCAAAGTCTGTAGGTGCAGTCCCACATGGACCATGAAATCATTTATTGATACAGTTACACAAGAGATACGTGAAAAGGTTATAGATAATAAGGTTGTTTGTGGAATCAGCGGAGGAGTTGATTCCTCAGTTACAGCAGTTCTGGTACACAAGGCAGTAAAAAACCAGCTTACCTGTATTTTTGTAGACAACGGTTTTCTGAGAGCAGGTGAGGCAGAAAAGGTAGAGGAAACCCTAAGAAGACATTTCCATATGGATATAAAGTGCATTGATGCTGCAAAGAGATTTCTTAATAAATTAAAAGGAGTAGTTGACCCAGAACTGAAAAGAAAAATTATTGGAAATGAGTTTATAAAAGTATTTGAATCAGAAGCGAAAAAAATTAGAGAGGTTAAATTTCTTGCCCAAGGGACATTATACCCTGATGTTATCGAGAGTATTCCATTTAAGGGACCATCTGCTATTATAAAAAGTCACCATAATGTTGGGGGACTTCTTAAAAGAATGAAACTGAAACTTATTGAACCTTTGAGAGAACTATTCAAAGATGAGGTCCGGCTTTTAGGAAAAGAACTCGGTATACCAGATGAAATAATAAACCGTCATCCTTTTCCCGGACCTGGACTTGCTATAAGAATTATTGGAGAGGTAACACATGAAAGATGTAACATATTAAGAAGAGCTGATTCCATAGTTTTACAAGAGATAAAAAAGGCAGGGCTTTATGAAGAATTATGGCAGGCATTTGCCATATTACTTCCTGTTAAAAGCGTTGGTGTAATGGGAGATGAAAGAACATATGAAAATGTTATAGCAGTCAGAGCTGTAAAAAGTCTTGATGGTATGACAGCTGATTGGGCAAGGTTACCTTATGATGTCCTTGAAATAATATCTAACAGGATAATAAACGAGGTGAAAGGTATAAATAGGGTTGTCTACGATATAAGTTCAAAGCCTCCAAGCACAATTGAATGGGAATAAAATAAGTTAAATAATTGATAAATAGACTTATGGATATAGAAACCTATCTAAAAGAGAAACGCGAATTGATTGATTCATTTCTAAAATCATATTTCACCATACCTACTGAACCTACAATTCTTCATGAAGCAATTAAATATTCTCTCTTTGCTGGAGGTAAAAGAATACGTCCTATCCTCGCCCTTACATCTTATGAAGCATGCGGTGGGGAACCAAAAGATATCCTTCCTCATGCATCAGCATTGGAACTCATACATACCTATTCCCTTATTCATGACGATTTACCTTCTATGGACAATGATGATCTAAGGCGAGGAAAACCTACAAGCCATAAAATATTTGGTGAAGCAATAGCTATTTTAGCTGGGGACGCATTGCTTACAGAGGCTTTCCTTATGCTATCCAACATGGAAGTTCAAAGTTTAAAGTTCAAAGTTCAAAATGAAAAATTTAAGATGCAAAAATGTGAAAATTCTTTTCCATACATTTCGCATCATGTGTCACGCATAACCTATGACACGATTCTGAGAGTAATCCATGAAGTAGCCTTGGCAGCAGGTGTTCATGGTATGGTTGCTGGACAGGCTATGGATATCTCTTCAGATAATTCAAAACCTGATAAAGATATACTTAATTTTATACATCTTCACAAAACTGCTGCTCTTATAACTGCATCTGTAAGAATGGGAGGGATACTATCTAACATTGAAGAAAAGAAATTGAAAGCTCTCACAGAATATGGAAAGAAAATTGGACTTGCATTCCAGATTGTTGATGATATCCTTGATATTGAAGGTAGCGCTGAGGTACTTGGTAAGAAAACAGGGTCAGATATTAAAATGAATAAGATGACCTATCCAGCTTTATATGGGATTGAGGAATCAAGACAAGAGGCTAATGATTTAATCTCAGACGCTATAGACTCACTGCAAATATTCTACTCTGATGCAGACTATCTCAGAAAAATAGCTCTTTACATATTAAAAAGGAGAGTTTGATGTATATTGAAACTATTAAAAAACACTCAGATATTAAGAATTTTACTCTCTCGGGACTAAAAGAACTTTCAAAGGAACTTAGAGAAATAATAATCAAACAAGTTTCAATTAATGGAGGACACTTAGCTTCTAACCTCGGTGTAATAGAATTGACAATTGCTCTCCACTATGTCTTTAATTCACCAATTGATAAGATAATATGGGATGTGGGGCATCAATGTTACACTCACAAACTTCTGACAGGCAGATACGAAAAGTTTACTACTTTAAGAAAGTATGGAGGCATTTCAGGCTTTCCAAAAAGAGATGAAAGCGAACATGATGTTTTTGGAACAGGACATAGCTCTACCTCAATTTCTGCTGCTCTTGGAATAATAGAGGCAAGAGATAAAAAAAGCGAAAATTTCAAGGTCATTGCAGTTATCGGAGATGGATCAATGTCATCTGGTCTTGCTTTTGAAGGGCTGAATAATGCAGGCCATCTTAAAAAGGACATTATTGTAATTTTGAATGATAATGAGATGTCTATTTCACAGAATGTAGGCGCTCTTTCTGCTTATCTCAACAGAATTCTTACTGGTGATTTTTATCAGAAATTCAAAAAAGAAACAAAATCTTTCATTGAAGGGATACCAAAACTTGGGAAAAAAGCTTCGAAGTTAGCACAAAGGGCTGAGGAGATGCTAAAAGGACTGTTTCTACCTGGAATTCTTTTTGAAGAGTTAGGGTTCAACTACGTCGGTCCTATTGACGGACATAACATTGAACTTTTAATCGAAACTTTCAAGAGAATAAAGAATGCATCTTCTCCTATGCTGGTTCATGTAGTAACAAAAAAAGGAAAGGGATATAAATTTTCAGAGAAGAGTCCTTCTCTTTTCCATGGAATTGGACCTTTTAAAATTGAAACCGGGGCATCCAGAACTGGTGGTGAGCTCACATATAGTGAAGTATTCGGTAATACTCTAATTGAGCTTGCTTCCAAAGATAACAGGATAATCGCTATTTCTGCAGCTATGAAAGAAGGTACAGGACTTGAAAAGTTTTCAGAAAAATATTCAGAGAGATTTTATGATGTTGGCATTGCAGAGCCACATGCAGTAACATTTGCAGCAGGACTTGCAACTCAGGGGTTAAAACCTGTTGTGGCAATTTACTCAACCTTCCTACAAAGAGCTATTGATGAAATAATTCATGATGTATGCTTGCAGAATCTCCCCGTTGTTTTTGCTATTGATAGGGCTGGTATTGTCGGAGAAGATGGTCCGACACATAGTGGAGCATTTGATATAAGTTATCTCAGACATATCCCTAACATTATCATTATGGCACCTAAAGATGGTTTTGAACTCAAATCCATGCTTGAGTTTGCACTAACTCAAAATTGTCCAGTTGCGATAAGGTATCCAAGGGGAAATATAGATCAAAGTTTAGCAATCAAAAGCCCTGTTTCAGAAATTCATTTAGGAGAAGGAGAGGTCATAAAAGATGGAAAAGATATAGCTTTAATTGCTATAGGTAATACTGTCTATCCTGCCCTTTCTGCTTCTGAACTTCTTGAAGAGAATGGAATCAGTGCTATGGTCGTTAATGCAAGATTCGTAAAACCTTTAGACCATAGACTTCTTTTCTCAATTGTCTCAAAAATAAAAAAAATAGTGACAATCGAGGAGAACGCACTTACTGGAGGTTTTGGAAGTGCAGTACTTGAATTTCTAAATAATACTGACAAGTTGGATATAAAAGTTCACAGAATAGGTTTGCCCGATAAATTTATTGAACAGGGTAGTCAAACAGAGCTAAGGCAGAAATACGGTCTCGATGAGAGAAGTATTTATAAGTTTGCTCTCTTTCTCTTTGAAAGCTCGAGAGTTATAAGTTTCTAACAATAACAAATTCACAACATTTGAAAGAAAGATTAGATAAAATCCTTGTTTCAAAGGGGCTTGTTAAAAGCAGGGATATGGCTAGAGCCCTAATCATAGAAGGAAAAGTTCTTGTCAACGGAGAGAAAATAACAAAACCAGGAACATCTATTAATAATACTTCTCAAATATCTTTAATTGCTGAATCCATTCCCTATGTTAGTAGAGGTGGGCTTAAACTTGAGGCAGCATTATTGTTTTTCAATATTCCAGTAGAAGGCAAAGTCGTTATAGACGCTGGTTCTGGAACTGGAGGGTTTACTGATTGCCTTCTTAAAATGGGAGCTAAGAAGGTTTATTGTATAGATGTTGGGTATGGTCAACTCGCATGGTCATTACGGAAAGACCCCAGAGTTGTTATTATGGAGAGGTTCAATATAAGATATCTTGATAAGATACTAAGAGAACAAGGTGAAAAATATGAAGGGGCAGAATTTGATGATCTTAAGAATAGAACTATAGACATGGTGACAATAGATGTATCTTTTATCTCTTTGAAAAAAGTAGTTCCTGCTGTCACAGGTTTTATTAAGGAAGGTGGAGAGATACTTACACTGGTTAAACCACAGTTCGAAGTAGGAAAAGGAGAAACAGGAAAGGGTGGAATAGTCAGAGAAGTAGAAAAGAGACTAAAATCAGTTGAAAGTGTTAGAGTGGAACTTGAACAGATAGGGCTCAGAAATATTGGAATGTTTCAGTCCCCTATTAAAGGTCGAAAAGGAAACATAGAGTATTTTTTATATTTTAAAAAAGCAGACCAGGAAGATTCAATTGGAAGAACAAAGACCGCTTGAACTTGATCTTTCATCGGCTCCTAAAGAGGTAATTGAGCTACTTGTTGAAGATGTATCTGATTCATCCATCTTTGAGGATATTGTAAAATCAAATTTTAAAAGGCCTGAGATTCTAAAACTCATTTTGGAGTGTCCTGATACACCTTTGTCGGTCAGACAGCAGATAGCTGAAGTTCTTAAACTCCCTGTTAAAACCTTTCAAAAAATTGAAAAAACTCAAGGAAAACCCGAAATACGAGCTCAGACTATATATCAGAAGATTCAGGGCTTAAGTTTTTCTGAAAAAAGGCTCCTTGCATTAAGAGGTGGAAGAGAAGTGAGATCCGTTCTCTTAAAAGATCCAAACAAGGAGATATCACTTACAGTTTTAGAAAATCCCAAAATTACTGAAACGGAGGTTGAGTTAATTGCAAAATCACGTTCATCCCCAGAAGAAGCAATCAGAAAAATAATTAGAAAGAGAGAATGGATGAAGAATTATTCTATTGTGCTTGCATTAGTTTCTAATCCAAAGACACCGCCTGGTATTGGTATGCCTCTTCTTAGCGGACTTAAAACAAAAGACTTAATGTCACTTGAAAAAAATAAAAATGTATCGGAAGCAATTCGTTCTTCTGCAAGATCCCTTCTCAGGGGAAGAAAAGGTCTTTAAAAAGAGATTGCTTTTTTTAAATGAATACCTTTAAATAAAATTCCGAAATTTTATACATTCTCGGAGTAGTTATTTAATATGGTAAGAACCTTCAAATTAGAAAAATTTCATGCAAGTCTTATCCCTGAATCTACTATTTTTAAAGTATTCAGATATCTTGATAAAGAAATAATCGAAACCCCTTTCCTTTTTTTAGATAAAGAAAGGGTTAAAGAAAAGATATCACTTATTGGTCGCTTTATCAAAAACTCAAAGGTATTTTATGCTGTAAAGGCAAATCCAGATATTGAGATTCTGAGGTTCCTCAATGGACTCAAAATGGGTTTCGAAATATCTTCTGAAGGAGAATTAGAAATACTCTCCACACTCAGTGTTGAACCATCAAGAATTATCTCAAGCAATCCTGTTAAGTCTTTAAAATTTCTAAAATTTGCAGCTTCTTATGGAATAAATTACTTCTCTTATGACTCTTCGGATGAAGTTGACAAACTTTCTGAATACATCCCTAACTGCAATGTTTACATCAGACTTTCTGTTCCTAATGAAGGTAGCGAATGGCCACTTAGCAGAAAGTTTGGGGTAGAACTTGATACGGCTTCAGCGCTTCTTTCTTATGCAAGAGAAAAATCACTCAATCCTGTTGGTATAACATTCCATGTTGGTTCTCAGTGCACAAATATCTATAACTGGCATATTGCACTTGATAAGGCAAGAATTCTGTGGGATAAAGCTGAGAAAAATGGGATTAAGCTGAGACTCCTGAATATTGGTGGTGGATACCCAATAAATTATACTAAGAATGTAATTACCATTGAAACGATAGAAAAAAATGTAAACAGTTTAATCTACAATAAGTTTCCAAAAGATGTAGAGATACATATTGAACCAGGCAGAGCAGTTGTTGGCGATGCAGGTATATTAGTTACAAGTGTGATAGGGAAAGCACGTAGGTCAGATGAAGACTGGCTTTATATTGATGTCGGTGTATTCAATGGACTTATGGAAAGTGTTGGTGGAATAAAATATAGTTATATTGTTGAAAGTTATAAACATACTAAACATAAAAAAAGATGGACTTTAGCTGGACCGAGCTGTGATAGTTTTGATGTAATAGACAGAAATGTATCTCTGCCAGAACCTGACATCAGTAATCTTATTCTTATACTATCAAGTGGTGCATATACAGTATCATATGCTTCAGAATTTAATGGTTTTTCAATACCAAAAACAATACTAATATAGGAAGGGATAAAAATGATTAAATTTTTTGAAAAAGCACCTTACTCTCCAGTAGAGTACTGTTATGATGTTGAAGAGATACTTTTCAAATGTAAAAGTAAGTTTCAGGAAATAATGGTTGTGAAAAACCCTTATTTTGGCAAGATGCTTATTCTTGACGAGGTCGTTCAATTAACTGAAAGAGATGAATTTTTTTATCACGAGATGCTTGTCCATATTGCAATGTTCGCCCATCCAAACCCCAGAAAGGTTGTTGTAATAGGAGGTGGAGATGGAGGTGCTCTAAGAGAAGTATTAAAACATAGAACTGTAGAAAAGGTTTATTTTGTTGAAATAGATGAAGAAGTAATAAACATTTCGAAAAGATTCCTTCCAACTGTTGCTTGTAGTATAGATGATCCCCGCGTAGAGATAAAGATTATGGATGGCGCAGAATTCATAATAAAGAGGAACCATTCAGACATTGATGTAGTAATTATAGATTCTACTGATATTATTGGTTTTGCAAGGACCCTCTTTACTTCAGATTTTTTCAATTCGGTGAAAAAATGTCTAACTAATAATGGTATGTTTGTTACTCATACAGAATCACTCCATTTTCATAAAGATATGGTTATTGAAATTCAGGAAACATTAAAGAGTGTGTTCCAAATAGTCGATTTATATACTGCTCCTATAGCAACATATCCTGGAAATTGGTGGGCATTTGCAATTGCTTCAAATAGTCTTTCACCTCGTGAGGTTAGGCATAACTTTGACATAAAAACTAAATACTATGATAAAGAAATTCATCTACAATCTTTCATGACACCAAGTTTATATGAAAAACTCCTGCATAAAAAACTTGAATGGTAATAGTCAGGAAAAATGCTAAAAATAGTATGAAAAACTTAAAAATTAGATGGTTTGTTGACAAAGAGAACAGGTATAAATGGATATACCATAGAGTCAAGAGGGATGTACTTTCTAAAAAAACAAGATATCAAAATGTAGAAATCTTCGATACATATAATTTCGGCAGGGTTGTAGTTCTCGATAAAAAAATTCAATCAGCAGAAACAGACGAATTCATATATCATGAAATTCTTGTACACCCTGCTATGATTGCACACCCTAACCCTGAACATATATTAATACTCGGTGGAGGAGAAGGAGCTACAATTAGAGAAGTCTTAAAACATCCAACCGTAAAAAAAGCAGTCATGGTAGATATAGATGAAGAATTTGTTAATCTTTGTAAAAAATATCTAAAAAAATGGCACCAAGATTCTTTTAATAACAGAAAGATAGAACTGATCTTCACTGATGCAAAAGAATATATTGAAAAAACTGATGATTTTTTTGATATCATCATTGGTGATATAAGTGACCCAATCGAAAAAGGACCTGCGAAGTTTCTCTATAAAAAAATTTTTTATTCTTCTTTAAAAAGTAGATTAAAATCTAATGGTATGTTTGTTACACATTCTACCGAAATCTGCTATACTTTAGAAAAAAATATTTCAGTTGGAGTCTTTAAAACTATCTCAGAAATATTTCCTATATCAAATTTCTATTATGATTTTATACCGAGCTTCGGGACACAATGGTCATTTTCTATTGGGTCACTTAAATATGATCCTAAAAAGATGTCTCCAGAGGTCATATATAAACGGCTTAAAAATAGAGGTTTAGATAACCTTTCTTATTATGACCGGGAGATTCATAAAAGACTATTTTCTTTACCTAAAATTCTTAAAAATATTCTTTAAAACAATAAATTTCTTTTCTTGCATTTCTTCCACTTTACTTTCTATCTGAGATATATTAAAATTTTTACAATTCAAGGAGGTGAGGGTTTGGTTAAAATTAGACTTACAAGGTTAGGAGCTCATAAAAGTCCTTTTTACAGGATAGTTGTGTCTGACTCCAGAGCAAGAAGAGACGGTCCTTTCATTGAAATACTTGGAACATATAATCCATTAAAAGTGCCGTCTGAAATAAAACTTGATCTGGAAAGAACTAAATTTTGGTTACAGCGTGGAGCACAACCTACTATAACAGCTAAGAAGCTTATACAAAGGGCTGGCATTTAGGCAGTCCAAAACTCGTATGGAGGTGGAAAATGATGAAAGACTTAGTAGAAAAAATGGCCAAGGCTCTGGTAGACAAGCCTGAGGAAGTTAATGTTACAGAAGTTGATGGTGAAAAGACAACTGTTTTCGAGCTCAGGGTTGCACCAAGCGATCTCGGAAAAGTTATAGGTAAACAGGGTAAGACTGCCCGTGCAATGAGAACAATACTAAGCGCATCCGGAACTAAGATAGGCAAACGTTGTGTACTTGAAATATTAGAATAAAAATTAGGTAAAGAAATATTTCCTCACCCTTGAAATTACAATAGGGAAGTAGGAAGTAAAATTCTTGCTTCCCTCTTTTATTTTTGCAAAATGTTATTATTTTATTATTAATTTGCAATATCTTAGTAGTAAAGATCACTGGTGCACAAATGATGAAAATAGCACCATTGTCATGCTTAATTTATTCAAGCATATCATAAAAAATAGATTATGAGACCCCGAAACAGGTTGAAGGTTACAAAAAAACGATTTGTGCAATGTAGCAGTCACAAAAATATTTTATACATTGTCAATAATTTTAAATAAATATTTATGAAATCTATAAAATTTGACATCATTACAATTTTTCCTGAGATATTCAATGCATACTTTAAAATGGGAATTCTCAAGAGAGCTATTCAAAAAAAACTTATTGAAATAAATATATATAATCTAAGGGATTTCACAGAAGATAAACATAGAACTGTTGATGATTACCCTTACGGAGGCGGTGCAGGAATGGTAATGAAACCTGAACCTTTTTTTCTTGCAATTGATGCAATATGTCCTGATAAATCTAAAAGAAGAGTAATTATGTTAAGTCCTGCAGGTAAAATTTTTAATCAGGAGATAGCAGAGGAGATTTCTGTAGAAGACAAAAGACTCATATTTTTGTGCGGTAGATATGAAGAAATAGATGAGCGAGTTAGAATAGCTCTTGCTGATGATGAAATATCAATTGGGGATTACATTTTGACTGGCGGGGAATTAGCAGCCTTGGTTATAATAGATGCTGTTGCAAGACTATTCCCAGAGGTTTTAGGAGATGCACGTTCAGTAAAGGAAGATTCTTTCACAAGTGGAATACTTGACTATCCTCATTATACAAGACCCCCTGTATTTAGGGATATATCGGTACCAAAAGTTTTATTATCTGGAAACCACAGAGAGATCTGGTTATGGAGACGGAAAGAGGCATTAAGGCGAACATTGGAGAGAAGGCCTGATCTTCTTGAAAAAATTCGCCTTAATGAAGATGATAAAAGATTAGTAAATGAATTAAGGAGGGAGCTAAAATGAGCTTGCTCAGTTCTGTTGAAGAAGGATTTAAAAGAAGCGTTGCTAACTTTGATGTTGGTGATACAATAAGGGTATGGGTAAAAGTTGTGGAAGGTGACAAAGAAAGGCTACAACCTTTTGAAGGTATAGTTATTGCCAGAAAAGGTGGAGGTACAAGAGAGACATTTATGGTTAGAAAGATATCGTTTGGTATTGGTGTAGAAAGGATATTTCCACTTCATTCTCCTATAATAGACAAAATAGAGGTCATAAAAAAGGGTCAGGTCAGAAGAGCTAAACTATACTATCTTCGTGGGAAGAAAGGAAAAGCATCTAAGGTAAAAGAGAAAGAGAAAGAGAAAGAGAAAGAGAAAGAACAAATATGGACATCTACCAATATGACAACAGCCTAAGAGAAAAGGGGCTTAAAAAAATAGCTGGTATTGATGAAGCTGGGAGGGGACCGCTGGCAGGTCCTGTAGTTGCCGCAGCAGTTGTTCTTCCTGAAGGTGTAAGAATTGATGGTCTCAGAGATTCCAAAAAAGTGCCTGAAAATGAAAGAGAGCATCTATTTGCAAAAATTGCTTTACTTTCTGAAGATATCGGGATTGGCATTATAAGTAATGAAGATATTGATAGATTAAATATACTTAAATCTACAAAACTTGCAATGAAGTATGCTGTGGAAAACCTCTCACAATTACCTGATATACTTATAATTGATGCTGTAACTTTAACTTCGATACCTGTAAGACAAATCTCTTTTATAAAAGCTGAGGAAATTAGTTCCTCTGTTGCTGCCGCATCTATAGTTGCAAAGGTTTTGCGGGACAACATTATGATAAGTTATCATAAACAATACCCGAATTATAACTTTATAAAAAATAAGGGTTATGCTACAAAAGAACATCTTGAACTATTAAAGATATACGGACCTTGTCCTATACATAGAAAAAGTTTTCAAAGGGTAATGACCCTTGAATTACCATTCTAAATACTATATAAAATTTTCATTAAATGATTTTTAAGCCTGAAAGTTTAAGAATAGCTTTCTAAATTTATCTCTTTATTTTCATCAGGACTATTTATAGTGGATATTTATTTCGTAAGAGATATAGGCGTGGTCAGGGCTAAGGCTATCATTTACTCCGCAACAAGACATTTTTCCTTTCCCTGACTTTTTATGATTTCTAACCATATTTTCTACTATAGACGTCAAATTAAAACCCCCGTCTTCACAGCCCTTTATCATACACTCCATATTAAAATATGCATAACTGGTTGGAAAAAAATTAACGGTTCGAACCATTAAAACTGGATTTGATGCTTTCTGATAATAAGTCATATGTATGACCATATCTGAAACTTCAGGATAGTGTTCTGAAATTAGACCAGATGCAATCTTGTCTTCTTTTTTCCGTTCTATTTTTGCTAAATAATTTTGTCTGTGTGTCATTTTTTATTTTTAGATTTTTTAGATAAAGAGTCCTCCCGAATTCGGAAGGACTCTTGGTTTACTACTGGGTTTTTAAAACATTGATTGCCTTGGGACCTTTGGGACTTTTCTCTATGTCAAAACTGACAGAATCGCCTTCTGCAAGAGATTTAAAACCATTTCCCTGTATTGAGGAATAATGCACAAATACATCATTGCCTTCATCAGTTGTGATAAATCCAAAACCCTTGGCTTCATTGAACCATTTTACCTTCCCTTTGGACATTTTTTCTACCTCCTTCCTTATAAAATAAAGCTTATAGGAGTCTTTGACTGAGCAAACAAAAAAGCCACAAAGTCAAAAGTCTTTGTGGCTATATCAGTAACAAAAACTTCTTAAACTTTTGAAATATTATTGCACATTTATAAATATAAAGTCAATATATACATCTCATCATGTGGTATAATTTTGTAAATTTGAAAAAGGAGGATGATTTGGGGAAACAATCCCGTGTATTTAAAAGCGAAAAGAGGAAAAAGGAATTAATACGTTTAAAAAAACAAGAAGAAAAAAGGCAAAGACGCTTTAAAAGGGATACGGCTTCTACATGTGACACTGGAAAAGAACAATAAGATAGTTCAACTCAAGAAGCTATAATTAAAAATAATTATATTTCGATAAGAACATAAATAGGTTATGCGCTCTCAATAAAAAGTAGAGTAGGGTCTTCCAGATATTGCACAGTCTTTGATAAAAAAGCTGCTGCATCAGCTCCGTCGGTAATTCTGTGGTCAAATGTTAATGAAAGAGGTAGTATTTTTCTGATTGTAATTTGTCCATCTTTTACCCATGGTTTATCTGATATCCTACCTGTTCCAAGAATTGCAGCATCAGGATAATTTATTACAGGTGTTGCAAAAGTACCGCCAAAATGTCCCCAGTTTGAAAAAGTAAAAGAGCTGCCTTTCATATCTTCAAGCTTTATCGTTCTATCTCTTGCCTTCTGGCTTAAATCTTGTATCTCAGAAGCAAGATCCAGCACAGTTTTCTTATCAACATTTTTTATTACTGTCACAATGAGACCATCAGGGGTATTAACTGCTATGCCAATATTGTAGTATTTCTTAATAATAATCTCTTCTTTTTCTGTGTCGATTGAGGCATTTAAGTATGGATGCTCAATAAGAGAATGTTGTACTGCTTTAATGAAAAAAGGAAGAAAAGTCAGATGGACTCCTTTTTCTTCTAATACCTTTTTTTCTTTTTCCCTAATATTCCAGAGATCAGTAACGTCAGCTTCCTCCATTATCGTTACAAAAACAGTTGTCTGTTGGGCTATCAAAAGATTTTTTGAGATTGTTCTTCTTATGCCTTTAAGTGGAACACGCTCAATAAACCCATATTGATCCTCAGCTTTTTTTGTCTTTTCTGATGCTTTTAAAACATCTTCTTTTGTAATGCTTCCCCCTGGGCCTGTCCCCTTTACTATCTCGAGATTGACACCAAGTTCTTTTGCATATAACCTTATTGAAGGAGTAGCAAGAATCTGTTCCTCTTCCTCTGGCAGGATGCCTACCACAGAGACAGATTTTGGTCTTTCTGTAACTGTTTCTCCTTCTTCAGTGATCGTCATCAAGACCTCTCCAACTTTTACTATTTCTCCTTCCTCTTTATTAATCTTTACAATCTTACCCTTTTTAGGAGATGGAACCTCAACAACAGCTTTGTCAGTTTCCAACTCGATGATAGCTTGATGTTCTTCAATAGTTTCACCTTCTTTAACAAGCCATTTTCTTATCTCACCTTCAGTTATTCCTTCACCTAAATCAGGTAGTATGAAATCAAAGGGCATGATTCCTCCCTATTAGTATTTTAAGGTTTCATCAATAGCTTTTCTAATCCTTTCTATGGAAGGGATATAGTAATCCTCAAGCTTTGGCAATGGAATAATGACGTCATATCCTGCTACCCTTATTATAGGGGCTTTTAGATATAAGATTGCCTCTTCTGCAAATGTTGCAGAAATTTCCGCTCCTAACCCGCATGTTTTTGGTGCTTCATGCACAATGACAACCCTTCCTGTCTTTTTCACTGAATTCAATAAAGTTTCTTCATCAAATGGATGAAGCGTCATTAAGTCAATCACCTCAGCATCGTAACCTTCTATCGCCTGAAGAGTCCTATGTAACATATTCCCCCATGTTACTATCGTTATATCGTTTCCTTCCTGAACAATTCTTGCCTTTCCAAGATGAATTGTATAATCATCTTCAGGAACATCTTCTTTTATCATACGATATAATTTTGTAGGTTCAAGGAAAATAACGGGATCAGGATCTCTTATAGCTGAAGTTAATAGACCTTTTGCATGATAAGGAGTAGAAGGAACAATAACCTTTATACCAGGCATATGACAAAAGAATGCCTCAGTGCTTTCAGAATGAAGTTCGAGTGCTTTAACCCCAGCGCCATATGGTGTCCTTATTACAATAGGGCATGTGTATCTTCCTCTTGAGCGATAACGAATTCTTGCTGCATGTGAAAATATCTGGTCAATAGCAGAGTAAATAAAGCCCATGAACTGTATTTCTGCAACAGGTCTAAGACCATATACAGCCATTCCAATAGCAGTGCCAATAATACCTGATTCAGATAGAGGTGTGTCGATAGCTCTTTCAGGTCCAAACTCATCATATAAACCTTCTGTAGTTCGAAACACCCCTCCATTTTTTCCAACATCTTCTCCGATGACAATAACACTGTTATCCCTTTTCATCTCTTCTTTAAGTGCAAGGTTTATTGCTTGGACCATATTAAGTTTTGGCATTTCAAAAATCCTTCAATTCCTTCTTCTGTCTCGGTGTCAGTTTTTCATATATATAGGAAAACATCTCAGGTGGAGTAGGCAATTCTTTGGATTCGGCGGTCTTCACAGCCTCATCTATGGTTGACATTGATTTATCTTCAACATATTTATGATACCTTTCTGACCATAACCCTCTTTTCTCCATAAACAATTTCAATCTCTGTATAGGATCTTTTGCCTTCCAAATCTCTACTTCCTCTTTCGAACGGTATCTTGTTGCGTCATCTGCAGTTGTATGGTCAGAAATTCTATATGTTACAGTTTCAATTAAAGTTGGACCACCACCTTCTCTTGCTTTATTTAAGGCATATTCAGTTGTCTTATACACAGCAAATACATCATTACCATCAACCTGTAATCCTTCAATACCATAAGCGTATGCCTTTTGCGCTAAGGTCTTTGCTGCTGTTTGTTTCTCTCTTGGTAAAGATATTGCCCATTGATTATTCTGACATATAAAGACAGCGGGCAATTTAAAGACTCCTGCTATATTCAGCCCTTCGTGGAAATCACCTTTTGAAGTCCCTCCGTCTCCAAAATATGCAACAGTACAAATCTTCTCTTTTCTGTATTTTGCAGCCATTGCAACACCTGCAGCGTGGAGTATCTGAGTCCCTACAGGAATGCTTACAGGGAGGATATTCAAACCAATAGGTGATTTAAGACCTCTTTCATCTCCTGCCCAATACTGGAGTATCATGTGAAGTGGATATCCAATTGTTATATAAACCCCTGATTCTCTATAAGATGGGAAAACCCAGTCAGATTTATTTAGCACAAAGGCACTACCAATCTGTGATGCTTCTTGTCCAAGAATAGGTGCATATGTCCCAAGTCTTCCTTCTCTCTGCAATTTTAAGGCCCGCTGATCAAACATTCTTGCAAGAATCATGAGCTCATAAATCTTCAGTATATTTTGTTCAGAGATTGAGGGCATTAGGGATTCATCTATATCCCCTTTTTCATCAAGTATTTCTATTCTTTTGACTTGGAATGATTCGATTATTTTTTCAGTCATAATTTAAGCATTTTTTCTCATATAAGATTATCAGAAAACATTTTTGAATAAAAATATAAAAATGAAAATTACGAAATTTACCATAACAATGGTAGCTCCTGTAGGTAAATTTATTATGAAGGAGATATATGTTCCTACAATTACTGAAAAAATTGCAATTATAGATGAAATGATCAAGGCATTCTTAAAACCTTTTGCAATCTGTAGTGCTGTTACAGCTGGAAATATTAGAAGTGCAGAGGTAAGCATGATTCCAACAATTCTCATTGCAAGAACAACGGTCAACCCTGTCATTAGTACAAGAATAGAATTTATTCTCTTTGTATTTACTCCAGATACCATTGCGAATTCTTCATCAAAGGTTGCAGAAAAATACTCATTATAAAAAAATGAAATTATGAAGAGTATAATCATAGAAAGTGATATAGAAATCAAGACTTCTGAATTACTGATAGCAAGAATATTTCCAAAGAGATAGCTGAATAGGTCAATATTAAATCCTCCTGCGATACTTGCAATGAGAACTCCGCTTGCTATACCAAGTGAAGAAACTATGCCTATTGCAGCATCTCCGTAGAGCTTT
This sequence comes from Nitrospirota bacterium, assembly GCA_013388605.1. Lineage (GTDB taxonomy): Bacteria > Nitrospirota > Thermodesulfovibrionia > Thermodesulfovibrionales > SM23-35 > JACAEY01. Next base: position 16,708 of record JACAEY010000075.1, read on the forward strand.
GTTTTTTCAGTCAATTTCAGAATTCCTAATGAGCTTGCCATAATAATCGGTAGAGAAACATAAATAGGATGGTGCCTAATAAGTAAACCTAATGCCACACTTCCAAAAGTAACATGTGCAAGTCCATCTCCTATCAACGATAAACGTCTTAGCACAAGAAGCACACCAAGTATTGAGCATATCAATGCAATGAATGAACCTGCTATTAATGCCCTTATGATGAACCTGTAATAAAAAAAATCAGTGATATTCATTGTCAAGTAAAGACTTTTTAGTAATTAATGCCTATGACATATCAAGTGTTGAGCAAATTCGCCAAAATAACTTCCCATGTCCTTAGAAGCACAAAAGTCCTCAAAACTTCCATAAAAGATTATGCTTTTATCAATGTAAAGAAGCTTTGATGCATATTTTCCAATGCTTCCAATGTCATGTGTGACTAAGATTATTGTAGTATTTTTAATTTTATTCAGCTCTTGAAGGGTTTGGAAAAATCTTTCTCTTGTTTCTGGGTCGAGAGCTGTAGTTGGTTCATCAAGAATCAGCAGGTCTGGTTCATTAACTATTGCCCTTGCAACAAGGACCCTCTGAAGCTGACCACCTGAAAGCTCACTTATCAATATATTCTTAATTTCAACTAAATCCATTAATTTCATTGCTTCATTAATTATTTCATCTATAAATCTGTCAATGTTTTTTACTCTTTTCTTTTTTAAAAAAAGTCCGGAGGAAATAACTTCTTTAACGGTAGCAGGAAAATAAAGGTTAAAGTGTGTTCTCTGGGGAAGATAACCTATAAGATGTCTATCTTTGAAATTTAAAGGATTTACTCCAAAGAGTAATACGGTTCCTCTGTTTGGTTTAAGAATACCTAAAATTATTTTAATAAGAGTAGTTTTGCCTGAGCCATTCGGTCCAACAAGCCCTATATAATCCCCTGAATTTACATAGAAGGAGATATTATTCAGAACCTCAATCTTGTTATACCTGAAACTGAGATCCTTAACATTAAGTATACTCATTTGCATTCAAGTCCTATAATAAGATTTTTGAGATTATGCTCCATTAATGATATGAAATCAACATTGCGATTAAAATCTTCCTTTGTTATGTTATGTGCGCCATGAAGCATCAAAATTTTAGCTCCAGTCTCTTTTGCGAGGATTTCTGCGACCTTTGGATTTAAAAGTTCTTCATAAAAAATATAATTTGTATTGTATTCTTTCAATTTATTAATGAGCTCAATTAAATCTTTAGGAGTAGGTTCAGCTTCAGGAGAAAATCCTTTGTATGCTGAGAGATAATTTATTTTATATCTCTTTGTAAGGTAGCCAAATGCAAAGTGTCCACCATAGATAATGGTTTCTTTTTTGCATAAAGAAAGAGCCTTTTCGAATTTAGCATCAAGCTCTTTTAGTCTTGTTTTATATTTTGTAGCATTTTTCAGATAGAATTCCCTGTTTTCAACGTCTTTTTCAATAAAACCATTAAGGATATTGTCAACAATTCTCTGAGCCTTTGAAAAATCAAGCCATATATGTGGATCAACTTTTAGGTGTTCAGTTTTATATTCATTTTTCCCATCACCGTTTTCTGTTAGTATAATGCCCTTGCTTGAATCTACAATAAGGGGTCTTCTTTCCCCTATACCCTTCAGAATGTCCTCAACCCATGGCTCCATGAACTTTCCTGTATAGACAAAGATATCTGCGTTATTTATTTTTAAAATGTCTTTTGGTTTAGGTTCAAAGCTGTGGGGTTCTATTCCCGGGGGAAGGAGAAGAATTACATCTACTTTATGTTTTCCAATGTTTTTTGCAAAATCATATAAAGGAAAAAGTGTTGTGATGACCTTAATCCTTTTTTCTTCATTAATCTTTTGAGTCTTTTTTTCACAAGAGGATGCTGAAAATAATAAAGACAAAAATAAAATAGTAAAAATCGGAAAACCAATAAATCTGTCACGGCGAGTTTTTATTTCACAAACCATTTTTTCTCTCTTTAAAACATTCTTTGCAAAGCCCGTTTATCTGTAAGATATGCGATAAAACTTTACCCCGGATATTATTTATTACTTCTTCTTCCAATTCCTTTAATATGCAAAAATTTATGTCTTCAACTTTATGGCATGAAAGACATATAAAATGATGGTGAGGAGACTGGTTGGGACATAAATAATAATACAGCTGTCTATTTGGATGGTTTATTTTTGAAATGATATTTCCCTCTGCAAGTTCTTCTAAATTTCTATAAACTGTTGGAAGACCTATTTTCTTAAAGCGTGTCCTTAATTTTTTCCATATCTCCTCAGGACCCAAAAAAACAGATTCTTTCATAAGAATTTCAAGAATAGCAAGTCTTTTTGGAGTAATCTTAAGGTTCAGTTTTTTTAAAGCAAGAGAAAAGTTATTTCGCATAATAATTAAATAAAAATCATTTCTATTTAACACACATCGAGCTTCAAATGTCAAGTTAAAACCTCTTTCAGGTTAGGACATAGTATCAAGGGCAGTTGGGAAGTGCCTCTTCTTGTACTATTTGATTTAAAATTACCAGATATAAGTGGTGAAGCAGTATGTCAGGAATTGAAAGAGATAGGAGACTTTCCTTTCTGTTAAAGTATGATATCTAAATTATGCTTATATACCCTTAAACATTATAATTTTTTAAGATAGTAAAAGGAGGAGAGATGACAAGCCCTATTATTATTGTAGAAGATGATAGGAAGATTGCGAATATCGTAAAAGTATATCTTGAAAATAATGGATTTAAGGTTATCCATTTTGAGAAAGGAAGGGATGCTATAGACTTCGCTTTGAAGCAAGTGCCTCTTCTTGTAATACTTGATTTAAAATTACCAGATATAAGCGGTGAAGCAGTATGTCAGGAATTGAAAGAGATAGGGGACTTTCCTATTATCATGCTTACAGCTAAATCTCAAGAAGAGGAGAGAATAACAGGATTCGCTCTTGGTGCTGACGATTATGTTGTTAAGCCATTTAGTCCCAAAGAGTTAGTTTATAGGGTAAAAGCTGTTCTTAAAAGGGCAAGAAAGGATGATCTTGATAAGACTTATCCGATCAGTTTTAATAATGGACTTTTAAAAATTGATGGAAGAAGTTATGAAGTAAAAAAAAGGGATAAACCTGTTGAACTCACACCCACAGAGTTTAGGCTTTTTTTTGTCCTTGCTTCTTATCCTCAAAAGGTATTTACAAGGGAAGAGCTTGTTGAAAAAGCTCTTGGTTATCAATTTGAAGGATATGAAAGAAGTATAGATGCACATATTAAAAATATCAGACGTAAGATCGAAGATGACCCTAAAAACCCTAATTTAATACTTACAGTTTATGGGGTTGGCTACAGATTTAGTGGAAAGAAAGATGTTTAGAAGTATATGGATAAAATTTTTTATTGTCCTTTTAATCGTCTCATTATTCGCACTTTCTGCAGCATATATTCTACGGGAACTCATGATAAGAGATTTTAGATATTATCTTGAAGGTGAAATGGAAGATAAAGTTTATCGTGTAATAGCTAATATTGAGGGATCATATGAAAAATATTCAGGTTGGAATATTGATTCACTAAATGAGAATACTATCTGGGCATTAATGCTGGGACTTGAGATAAAAATAAAGGACTTAAATAATAGAATTATAATTGATACAGAAACTGCTTTTAACAAACTTTCACCATCAATGCAAAGAAGGATAAAAGCAATAACTGATATAGGATTAATAAGTAAAGATAAAGATTTTTCTCCTTACCCACTTTTTATTAGCGGAAAAGAGATTGGTAGACTTGAGGTTAGGTTTTTGTATCCAGAAAAAGAATTTTTTTTTATAGAACGGTCAAATAGGTTTCTTTTGTTCTCTCTTTTTGCTGTCGGTTGTGCTGTCACACTTTTTAGTATAATCTTTTCAAGAAAATTGACTGAACCTATAAAAAAACTTGATTATGCTGCAAGTGCAATAAGTGCAGGAGATCTTAAAAGCCGCGTAGAAATTGCAGGCAGCGATGAGATTAAAAGATTATCAGAAACCTTTAATAAAATGGCAGAAAACCTCGAAAAACAGGATCTACTCCGAAAAAAACTTATTTCAAATGTAGCACATGAACTGAGAACACCTATCACAGTAATAAAAGGTGAAGTTGAAGGTATGATGGATGGCTTAGTTCCGGCAGATAAAGAACATCTATTATCTTTGTATGAAGAGATAAATAGAATTAAAAAGATTCTTGATGGAATAGAAGATATTTCGCAGGCTGAAGTTAGTGCGATGTGGATAAAAAAACAAAAAATACATCTAAAACCATTTTTGAAAAGCATTGTAGAAAGATTCAGCAGAATTTTTATAGATAAAGGTATCAATTTTGAATTCATTAATGGAGAAGAGATTGAATTAAATGCCGATCCGGACAGAATAAGTCAAATTGTTATTAATCTTTTAAGTAATGCATTGAAAGCTACAGAAAGAGGAGGAAATATATGGGTAAAGACAGGAAAACATGATTCAGAAGTTTTTATAGAAATAGGTGACACAGGACATGGAATAAAACCTGATGATCTTCCATATATTTTTGAGAGATTTTATAAGGTATCCGAGGGGGGTCTCGGTCTTGGACTATCTATTGCAAAAGAACTCGCAGAAGCTCATGGAGGAAGAATTGTAGCAAAAAGTACATACGGAAAAGGCTCAAGTTTCACCGTATTCATTCCTTATTAATGATTTCACAATTCTTCATAATTTATTCAAAAGACCTTCATATTCCTTTGATATGATAAATTCGTATATTAACTGAAAGGAGGTGAAGGTTAATGAAGACAAAGATTATAATAGGATTACTTGTTATTTTAGGGATAATAGTAACAGGGATAGTATATGCATATGGATATCGTGGACAGGATGCTATGAAAAACTGCCAGAACATTGACATCGAAAAGTTAAAAAAATTTCAGACAGAGACCCTTAGTTTAAGAGATGAACTTGCTATAAAGAGATTAGAATTAAGAAATGAATGTTCGAAACAAAACCCTGATGATACACGCATGGAAACCCTGAGAGAACAAATAAGAGAACTCAGAACCAAAATTCGTGATATTGCTAACAAATATGAAGTTTCCCCTATTTGTTTAAAATGGCGTGGAAAAAGGGCATGTGGAAAACATTATGTACTTAATGGTGAATAGAAGATAATTTTAGTAATTTCAGGGGACTTAGTCCCCTGAAATTGTAGTATATTTTAAAATGAGAAAGAAATTGTTAATAATTACTTTTTCCATTCTTTTAGTCTTATTAGTTCCATTGACAATTTTTCCACAGCCTGGTAGTAATGGCTGGAAGGATAGAAAATATCATTATGGAACTTATTATACTGAACCACAGGAAAAGTGTTATGGTGAAAGAAAAGCCATAAAGACCGAGAGAGATGCAAGGAAAGTATTGTTGAAGCACTTTTCAACGGGGCGAGAAACAATAGGGGAAATAAAAGACAGAAGTTTATTCTTCGAAGTAGAGATAAAAAGTAGAGACAATAAAACTATAGATAGAATTATAATCGACAAAAGAACAGGCAGAATAAGATCAGCTTACTAATTTTTATCTCAGAAACAATAACCTACCTTCATAATTTTTCATAATTTATTCATTGATTCTTCATAAATTATTTGTATCTTATCATTATGAAAACTATAAAGGGAGGTGTTATGTGAGAAAAAAAAGTTTCATAGGTATTTTGAGTTTTATTGTTCTTCAATTCGGTCTGTTTTTACTTCCTAATGATGGATATTCAGATGTAGATTTTTTTATCGGGATTGGAACAGTCCCTCCACCTCCAGCAGTTATTATACCTGCCCCACCTGCAGTTTATCTAATTCCAGGTACATCTGTTTATTTTGCTCCTTATGTTGATTTCGAACTATTTTTCCATTCTGACTACTGGTACCGCATTCATGATGGCTACTGGTATAAAGCATTTCATCACAATGGACCATGGTATTATCTTCCATATTCAAGAGTCCCAGTTGTTTTTAAACAAATTAATTATTACAGGTTTTATGAAAAAAAGAGACATATCCCATATGGGCATTTCAGGACACATTGTAGAAAGGGGATAAGAGACATTATAAGGATTAGAGGTTATTAATGTCATCAATGAGGCAACGGAGTCTGACAAAATTTTTCCTGTTGAAATCCAGTACAAGCCTTGGCATATGCATAAGTTCTGGCTCATCTGCTTCTTCAGGAAATGATTCTGAAAGATATATGTCACCATTTGGTATCAGAATTTTGTAATATTTTTCTTTAAGCATTTGAATATCTTGTGGCTTTATAGAAGATAATAGACGAATAACTAATTTATTATTTACATATCTCATACTGTGATAGCGGTGATAGAAATGGTTTATTTTCGTTATAGCTTCGTCTACAGATGAAACACGATCAAAAATACAAAAATCAGAAGCAGTAATATAATTTTGAGAAAGTAGTTCTTCCTCAAAAAACTTAATCCATTTTTTCCAGTAAGTTCCTCCTGGCTCATCTATTAGAATAAGAGGTATGGGATAGCGTTTTCCTGTTTGTAAAAGTGTACTCGTCTCCATTGCCTCATCAAGTGTTCCGAACCCCCCGGGGAATAATGCTACAGCGCTCGCCTCTTTAATAAAAGCTACTTTTCTGTTAAAAAAATATTTATAGGAAATAAAGCGCGGATTACCTTCAATCACAGGGTTAATCTTTTGTTCGAAAGGAAGCCTTATAGTAACACCAAAAGATTTCTCGGGACCGGCTCCTTCATTTACAGCCTGCATAATTCCAGGTCCCCCTCCAGTAATAACCATATATCCTGCTTCTGCAAGCCTTTTCCCAAAAAGACGAGCCATTTCATAAACTGGTTCATCTGGTTTCGTCCTCGCAGAACCAAATACGGTTACTTTTCTTATATAACGGTAAGGTCCAAAGACCTTTGATGTAAATCGCATCTCTTTCAGGGTTGTGTTAATAAGTTTAAGATCTGCTTTAATTTCTTCCTCCCTTCCCGCTTTAAGTGCAGTTATAATTATTTCTCTAACTAACTCTGGATGATGGATGGGCTGTGCAAGTTCTATCAAATTATCTATTGCTTTATCAATAAGATTTCCGGTTCTCTGAAAAGATATCTCAATCAATTCTTTCTTTTCTTCACCTATATTAACTTTCTTATCTGGACCGGTATTACTCAAGATATCTTTTATAAACCAGCAAATATAATTCCGTTGAAAGGCACTATCAATGTTTTGAAGCCGTAATATGATGAGCCTTCTGGCTGTAAAACACAATAATCTTCGTATACTTCTATAATAATTCCTCTAATAAGATGTTCCTCTTTGTCACGTCCAAGCAAAATTCCGATTACTCTGCCATCATTTTTTGCTATATCTAATCTTTCTCTCAGGTTCAACATCTTCCTATCTTTTTATCACGAACTTTATTATTAAAAAAGAGATTACCGTATTATAGCAAGTTCTCTTCTAAAATGTATGGCTCTTCAAAAAAAAAGTTGCTAAAATCTTGAGGATTCGAGGGAAATGCTTAGAAATATAGAAAGATACAGCAGATGCGGATAGGATGTTTAAGGCAATTTTGCAACTAAAAGGGAGAAGAACCATAAAATTAGATCTAATGTGGTATTATAAAAAACATTACTGATTTTAAATCATGGCTTATAAAGACATCAGAGAATTTGTCAAGATACTGGAAAAAAGGGGACTTTTAAAAAGAATAAATGTAGAAGTAGACCCAATTCTTGAAATCTCAGAGATCAATGACAGGATCGTAAAAAAAGGTGGTCCAGCCCTCTTTTTTGAAAGACCTAAAGGTTCATTGTTTCCATGTGTTGTAAATCTCTTTGGCTCTTATGACCGCATGAAGCTTGCTCTTGAGGTGAATAATATTGATGAGATTGGTTTTAGATTGATTGATTTTCTTGAACCAGAAATTCCAACAAATTTAATTGAAAAGCTCAAAGTACTTCCGAAATTGAAGAGACTCGCTGATTTCTTACCTAAATATGTTGAATCAGGTCCTTGCAAGGAAGTTATTATTAAAGATAAACCATCCCTTGAAATCTTCCCTATTCTAAAGACATGGCCTGGCGATGGAGGAAAATTCATTACACTTCCAATGGTTTTTACAAAAGATCCTGAAACAGGAAACCGTAATTGTGGTATGTACAGGATGCAAGTCTATGATGATAGAACTACTGGTATGCACTGGCATATCCATAAAGACGGAGCGAGACATTATAGGAAATCTCAAAAATCTGGAAGAAGACTTGAGGTAGCCGTCGCAATAGGCTCTGACCCAGCAGTGATGTATTCAGCAACTGCTCCACTGCCTGAAGGTGTTGATGAAATGCTTTTTGCAGGATTTTTACGTAAATCTCCTGTTGAATTAGTTAAATGTGAAACAGTTAACCTTGAAGTACCTGCTAATTCAGAGATTGTCCTTGAAGGGTATTGTGATCCTTTTGAGAAAAGAATTGAGGGACCCTTTGGAGATCATACAGGCTATTATTCTCTAAAAGATGAATTTCCTGTGTTCCATATTACATGCATAACTCATAGGAAAGATGCTATATATTCTGCGACAATTGTCGGAAAACCACCTATGGAGGACTGTTATATCGCAAAGGCAACAGAGAGGATTTTTCTTCCTCTTATTAAAAAACAGCTTCCAGAGATTGTTGATATAAATCTACCTCTTGAAGGAGTTTTTCACAACATCGCAATTGTTTCTATAGATAAACAGTATGCTGGACATGCAAGGCGAATAATGTATGCCTTATGGGGAATGGGACAATTGAGTTTTACCAAGATTATTGTAGTAGTCGATAAGTGGGTTGATGTTCAGAACCCTAGTGAGGTTGTATGGAGAATAGGGAATAATGTAGATCCTAAAAGAGATATTGTTATAGTGGAAGGTCCCCTTGATGTTCTTGAACATGCATCAAATATACCTGCATATGGTGGGAAAATGGGGATAGATGCAACAAAGAAATGGAAATCAGAAGGGTTTTTAAGGGAATGGCCAAGTGAGATTACAATGTCCGATGATATAAAGAGGCTTGTGGATGAAAGATGGAAGGAGTATGAATTCTGATGGGGGCATATATAATAGCCATAACAGGTGCAAGTGGCAGTATATATGGCATTAAGTTATTAAGATATTTTTTAGAGAGTGGTCATAAAGTTTACTTAACAATTACAAAAGAAGGCAAACTTATCCTGAAAGACGAAGTAGGTTATAAGTGGGACGGTAGCGAGAAGGTTGTAGAAAAAAAGATAAAAAGAGACCTTAATCTACCAAAAGCAAATATATATTATAACGATGAAGAAAATCTATTTTCACCCATATCAAGTGGTTCTTCATTGGTTGATGCTATGATTGTAATTCCGTGCTCTATGAAAACCCTCTCAGGAATTGCACATGGCTATGGAAATAACCTTGTTGAGAGAGCAGCAGATGTGATGATAAAAGAGAGCAGGACACTTATACTGGTTCCGAGGGAAACACCTTTTAACACAATCCATCTGAAAAATATGCTTTCTTTATCCGAAGTAGGAGTTAAAATTATACCGCCTATTCCTGCATTTTATAGCCACCCTACAAACATAGACCAGATCATTGATTTTGTCATAGGTAAAATCCTTGACTCCCTTGGAATAGAAAATAAACTTTATAAACGATGGAAATAGAACAAATAGAAAAGATTATCTATTTATGAAGTTGGTAAAAGTTGCTGGAAACGATAAAAAAGCAGGTTAAGACTTTACTTTTAAGAAAAGATTATGATCTCCTTATTAATCTTTGTGAAAGAGATAGGAA
>JACAEY010000068.1 GCA_013388605.1 Nitrospirota bacterium
ACTTTATATTCAGAAACCACTTCAGACATTTTAGGGTCAAATCTTAATCCGCTTATGTCGTTAACCATTGATGCACCAACCTCGAGTGCCCTCTTTGCAACCTCTGATTTATAAGTATCTATTGAGATAGGTATCTTTATGTTTTTTGAAATTACTTCAATAACCGGGATCGTGCGTCTCAATTCTTCCTCTACAGAAATAGGGTCTGCGCCAGGTCTTGTTGACTCACCACCAATATCAATAATGTCAGCACCTTCTTCAGCAAGCTTGTATGCCTTTTGGATTGCAGATTGTTTATCAAAATATAGACCTCCATCAGCAAAAGAATCTGGAGTTACATTCAGAATTCCCATAATATAGGTTTTCTTTGAGAAGTTTAATGAAAATTTTCCCCAGGCAAGTTTCATAATTAGAATATCTCAAGACCAAGATGCCCAAAATGTTCATCAAATGTGAGCGGCATACTTCGTAATCCTCTCTAATGTATCTTAATATACACTACTGAATTAATTTTGCAATACCATTAATGATATATGGGCGTAATCCATTTCTTGTATCATAACAAGAAGAATTTATTCAACATTGGAGAACTCTTGACGAGTCCATATTACAAAGAGTACTAATACATATATATAATTGGAGATGGATTTATGAGATCAAAGCTGAATATTTAAAACAAATTTCTCAAGGTATTGTAATTGCTTTATGCAAAGTATTTCTTACAACCAAGCCAAGTGCAGCTATAATATGGAAAAAAGGGGGACTGAAAAGTTTTCGGTAGGGTGGATATGTATAGCACAAAAGAGATAGAAGAAAAACTGAGAAATCTTTGGAGAGAATTAAAGGCACAACAATTAAATAATGACCAACTCCGTTATTTTATCATGCTACTTGAGATCATCAAGACAGAAGCAGGAGAAAAACTTTTAGAGCAGAATCCTGCAGACTATGATCTGCGACACATCATTCTCTGGATTGATTCTTTAAGAGAAAAGGCTGCAAAAAAATTGCTTGAACAGAATCCGAAAAATTATGATCTCCGTTTTATTATGAGCCTGGTTGATGAATTCAAGGTTGAGGCTGGTAAAAGACTCTTAAAACAAAACCCATCGGAGATGGAACTTCGCTGTATTATCAATAATGTCGAGTCCCTCAGGTCAGAGGCACAGAAGATGCTCAGAAAATAAAATGTTTTTCAGGCCTTTTCTTTCCACGAGTTTTTTCCATCTTTTATATACAAAGACCATTTCTATAAAGTCTTCCCTGAGGATAGGATCCTGAAGCCTTACATCATCTGTAACAGGGATAAGTGGAAAATGTCTTATAAATGTGCCTCCAAATATACCAACCCCTTTGCTACCTGGTATACCCGTAGGTGTATAGACTTTAACTCCGCCGATGCCTGAACTTGGAGACTTGCTCTTGAAGATAAATCCACAAAGGTTTTCATAAGCGAGTTCTTTTATTTTCTTTTCTGCCCATTTTAACATTCCTATAGTATGATCAACTCCTGTATGAACAGTTACAAGTCGAGGTGTTTCAGGGTCACCAACTAAATGCATTTCCTCTCTTGGGACAGGTAGACCATATTCAACTTCAGGACAAACAGGGACCCACTCAAAATACATCCCAAGTGTTTCAGTAATATACCTATCTAATTTATGCCCTCCATCATAACGAACCTTCTCACCAAGAAGGCATGAACTAATCCCAATCTTAATTTTTTTCATTTCTTGTTTTCAAACTACTAACACATTTCTTTATTGCTCAACTCATGAAATTTTTTAAACTCAATAAGATAAAAATAGTAACAATATAGCTAATTCATTCTAAGAGAAATGGGTTGTGCTAAACCTGAACAGTCCTTTTCGAGGTCACTTCCTGAATGAGTGCATCTATCTCACTGCCTTCGATGGTTTCTTTTTCAAGCAGAGTCTTTGCCAGAGTCTCAAGAAGGTCAAGATTTTCTGTAATAAGTTTCTTAGATGTATTGTATGCCTCAATCACAATCCTTTTAACCTCTTCATCTATCTCAATTGCTGTCTTTTCACTGTAATCCTTGTGCCTTGCTATCTCTTTCCCAAGAAATATATGCTCATCCTTTTTCCCGAATGTGAGGGGACCAAGTCTTTCAGACATTCCCCATTCAGTTACCATCTTTCTTGCAAGCTCTGTTGCCCGCTCAAGGTCATTACCAGCCCCTGTTGTCATATGCTTAAGGGCTATTTCTTCTGCTGCCCTTCCTCCAAGCAGTACACTAAGTGCCTTCATAAGATAGTCCCTGGAATAGGTATATCTGTCATCCATCGGTAACTGCTGTGTAACTCCGAGTGACATTCCTCTGGGTATGATACTTACCTTATGAATTGGATCAGTCCCGGGCGTTAGCTTTGCCACAAGTGCATGTCCTGCCTCATGGTATGCGGTGTTCTTTTTTTCTGTCTCACTTATAATCATGCTCTTTCTTTCTACACCCATCAACACTTTGTCTTTTGCAAATTCGAAATCAGACATCTCAACCTTTGTTTTTGATTTTCTTGCTGCAAGAAGTGCTGCTTCATTAACAAGATTTGCAAGGTCAGCCCCTGAAAACCCAGGGGTTCCACGTGCTATCTGCTCTAGATTAACTTTTTCATCAAGTGGGATATTTCTTGTATGAACTTTAAGTATCTCAAGGCGTCCTTTTACATCTGGCTGGGGAACTACCACCTGCCTGTCAAACCTACCAGGTCTTAGGAGCGCTGGGTCAAGGACGTCAGGTCTGTTTGTTGCAGCAATGATTATGATTCCTTGGTTGGTCTCAAAGCCGTCCATCTCAACAAGGAGTTGGTTCAAAGTCTGTTCCCTTTCGTCATGTCCTCCACCAAGACCAGCACCTCTATGACGACCAACAGCATCAAGCTCATCAATAAAAATAATACATGGTGCGTTCTTCTTTGCCTGGTCAAAAAGGTCTCTAACTCTTGAGGCTCCAACCCCCACAAAGAGCTCAACAAAATCAGAGCCTGATATTGAAAAGAAGGGAACACCAGCCTCCCCCGCTATTGCCCTTGCAAGAAGTGTCTTCCCGGTACCCGGTGCACCCACCAAAAGTACACCTTTTGGAATCTTACCCCCGAGTTTCTGGAACTTTTGAGGTGCTTTGAGAAAATCGATAATTTCCTGAACCTCAGCCTTAGCTTCTTCAATTCCAGCAACATCTGAAAAAGTTACCTTTACAGACTTTTCAGATGCCAATCGTGCTTTTGCCTTGCCAAAGGATAAAGCCCTATTTCCACCAGTCTGCATCTGACGCATAAAGAATATCCATATAACTGCGAGTAAAATGATCGGACCCCATGAGAAAAATAGATTCCAGTACCATGGATTCTGTTCAGTTGGCTTTACTGTAATCTTTACATTTTGAGAACGTAAAATCTTTATGAGATCAGGATATTCAGGCACATGTGTCCTGAACTTCTTCCCATCTTTGAATTGCCCTGTTATATTGTTCTCTTTTATAATGACATTTTCAACTTCACTATTCTCGAGTCGCGACATAAAATCAGAGAATATTATCTCTTCTCCTGTCTTCTTGGGGACGTTGACAAGATTAAAAAGAACAATGATCATTGCACCGATAAGGAGCCAAACTAATAAGCTTCTATATATATTCAAAATTCTTATTCCTCCAATACTATTTTACCACACTAAAGACTAACCATAACTCCACTTAGCTCTATTATTCCTTTCTGAATCTTTATAAGAGTATTAATACCCTCTTCAGCAAGACTGATGAGAGAATTTAATGTACCTTTTGAAAAAGGTGAACCTTCTGCTGTACCTTGAATTTCTACAAATCTACCACTACCGGTCATTACAACATTCATATCCACTGAGGCTATAGAATCTTCTAAATAGCATAGATCAAGTCTTGGTTCGCCATTTATAATTCCTACGCTTATTGCAGCTAAATAGTCTTTGAGTGGCGTCTTTTCTATAAGCCCATTTCTCAGAGCATATCTCAGAGCATCGGCAAGAGATATGAAAGACCCTGTTATCGCTGCTGTTCTTGTTCCTCCATCTGCTTGTATTACATCACAGTCTATCCATATTGTTCTCTCGCCAATACCTGATAGATCAACAACAGACCTGAGTGAACGTCCTATAAGTCTCTGTATTTCATGAGTCCTTCCTGTAATCTTACCTGTTGTAGATTCCCTTATAATTCTCGTTGAAGTTGCTCTCGGAAGCATCGAATATTCTGCTGTTATCCATCCCTTTTTCTGATCTTTCAGAAAAGGCGGAACTTTGTCCTCTATTGTTGCTGTACATATCACCCTTGTGTTTCCCATTTCTATCATAACCGAACCTTCAGCAGTCTTTATAAAGTTTCTGTGTATCCTCACCTCGCGCATCTCGTTATTCTTTCTTCCATCTGGTCTCATCTATTACCCAAATTTTAATTCAAACTCTCTTTAATTTTAACTGATTATCAGAGTTTTATCATCTCTATGTGCTCTATGCTACTTCCTAAAAAGCGTTCACCTACTATTACAAATCTTTCAGGCAAATCAGTTACATAAAATTCTCTTAATGCACCGCCTTGATATCCCTTTTTTAAATCAGAAGTCTCCAGAATCTCCTTAATCTCTTTAGCAACCTCAACAGCAGAATCTATTAGTGTTACTTCTTTATCCATTACTTTTGAAATAACTCCTTTCAGTAAAGGATAATGGGTGCATCCAAGAACAAGAGTGTCTATGCCTATGTCCTTCATATCCAATAGATATTTCTCTGCAACCATGGTAGCTATTTCTCCCTCTACCCAACCTTCTTCAACTAAAGGCACGAACAGGGGGCAGGGAAGTTGGTAAACCTCTATATCTCTATCAACAGACTTAATTGACTTTTCATAAGAGCTACTTCTTATAGTTGCCTCTGTTCCTATCACTCCAACTCTCTTATTTCTTGTTGTTCTAACAGCAGCCTTTGCCCCTGGTTCAATTACACCGACAACTGGTATAGAAACAGTTCTTCTAATACTATCAAGACTGATAGAAGATGCTGTATTACATGCTACTACAAGGAGCTTTATATCTTTTGAATAAAGGAAATGGGTATTTTCGAGTGAGTATCTTATGACAGTCTCAGGAGAACGTATACCGTAAGGGACTCTCGCTGTATCTCCGAGATAAATAGTACTCTCATTTGGCATCTCTTTTATTATCTCCTTCAAAACAGTTAGCCCCCCTATCCCTGAATCAAAGACTCCAATAGGTCTGTATTTATTATCCATTTACCCTAAGACCTTGAAACTTTATAATATATTTTTCAGATTAAAGAATTTAATCCTACTATCTAATTGTTACTATCCTCTTTTTCAACCTTTGACTTAATTAAATCATATGAAACCAGACTTTTTAATGGATAAGAGAGGAAAAAATGTCCACCAAGTGTTTCAATCTCCCTACCTTCTATTAAAATCTTTATATCTTCTAAATCATTAAGATTAGATGTAAGACTATCATATAACCCTTTAAGAATAAGGTATTCTGTAAGAGCATCGCCCTGAAAATTTCTTCTAAACTCTTCAGAGAGGTCTATATACAGGATTCTGTCTGCATCCCTGTAAATACCAAGAACCTTTGCATTCTTTGGAATTTCAGATGAATGTGATATAGCAGGACCTTTGAGGAACTCTTCAACAACTTTTTGAGCAATCGCCATCTGGGTAGTCCTGACCTGCACCCCCTTTTCTTCTATCAAAAGACGATTCTCTACGGGGTAATAAATCTTCAGAAAAATAAGGTCTTCTGTCTTTGGTAGGATATCGATCCTTTCTTCTGAGACAGTAACTTCTTTTGAATAGGTCTTTGAGAAATATATATATCCTGCTGCCAGACCACCTACAAAAAGAAGTGCGAAAATTGATATAATTAAAAGTCTTCTCGAGCTCATTCCCTCAAATACCTTCTTATTTATTGCCCATAGGATGCTATTCCATTTAAAATTGACTTTATTAATCTTTCCCTCATAGTCTGGTCATAATTAACAAATCTTGGGGAGGGAAATTCTAATATGACAGCAGGCGCCCCAGCAGAATTGAGTATAGGAATAGGCATTTCTCTATAAATGACCTTTTTTTGAAACTCATTTTTTATAGCCATTCCTAAGCTGTCAGAAATGGCCTTGCTTTTATCTAAGAATTTTTTTTGCCTTGATGAGAGGCTATATACATCAAAGATTTCATCCATTACACCTTGTTTGAAACTCGCAGTATATATTACAAACTCCTCAGATACTGATGAGTGCAAACTCATAAATATATCAGGATTTTTTTGATTGACAAACTTTATTCTATCAATAATCGATAAATATTGATCTACCTTTCGTGTGAGAAAGACTTTTTTCCCTCTCTTAGAAAGAAACGCATCAAGTTCCTTAACGAGATTTAAACTTATATCTTTTTCATTAGAATCCTCTGCAGTTATTCCAAAATCATAACCACCATGTCCTGCATCAAAGACAAAAACCTTTGGAGCAATCATTAGTGATTTATTTTCACCCTTGTGAATATCAAAAACCAGCCTCGGTGGACTGGAAAGTCTGAGTAGCTTCACTTCACCTTTTTCTTCAAGGTTTATCAAAAGGGATCTATCTTTTATCTCCATTTTAAAAGGAATCCCTTCTTTTGGCGAAAGATTGTAAGAACCTGGAAATTCCAATCTTATATACGAAGGTGAAGTAATCACCTTTGTATTACTAATGAAAGACTCTTCAGCCTCAAAAACAATTCTCAAAGCTCCTTCCTGACTACTGAATTTCAGTAAAACATCCGTTTTTTTCTGGGCAATCAGGGATGTAGTTATAATCAAAAATATTAGTGAGGTAATAAATACTATTTTTCTATTCAAAACCCATTACCTATCATTTCTGAATTGCTTTCAATATTATTTATTATTTAACTCAAATAATGTAGACATTACTAGAAAATTCATTTAACTCGATGGATTATTGGAAATATCTTTATTTGTCATATTCATGAAAATATTCCTTAAACCCGAATTACGCAAGGCTCACTATAAAACCTTTGTAGCCGCAGGCTTTAGCCTGCGTTTTAAATCTCATAAAAGTGGTTTAAAGGTTGTATAAATCCACGCAACCTAAAGGTTGCGGCTACACCCTTGCATAATACGGGTTAAACTATCAATTAAAGGTACACTAAGTATTGATCCCGATCTGATCGGGATTCACAGTCTTTATTATATTAATGCATTTTTAGGGTTAAGGACTTTAAGATTTTAAGAGAAAAATTCAATATGGTGGAGGCGGCGGGAATTGAACCCGCGTCCGAAAGTATGACCACCCAAATTTCTACATGTTTATTCTGCTTTTTCATCTCGGATAATGAACTGCCAGCAGAAGGGCTTTTCATTATCCAATCTCCATATTTCTTGCTTTAAGGAAAGGAGAAAATCCTTAAAGCCAGCCTGCTACCGACACTATCTCCAAGACACAGGCAATCTCGAAGTAGTGTGCTGCTTCAATTAAGCAGCGAGTGCCAGTTCGTTGTTGGCGCTTGTATATGTTTCCGCTTTTTTACGTGGTGACGGAGCCACGACATGCTTTCTGAGCTTCATAACCTCCGTCGAGCCCTGTCGCCCCCTTTCTATTTCTCTCCTTGCTTCTCTTTCCTTTATAGCCTCTCTTTTCTCAAAGAGTCTTTTACCCTTAGCAAGACCTATCTCGAGTTTTGCTAATGAACCCTTAAAATATATTTTGAGTGGAATAAGGGTAAAACCTTTTTCAGCTGTCTTTCCCCTAAGTCTGTCTATCTCTTTCCTGTGTAGAAGGAGCTTTCGGGTCCTCAAAGGCTCATGATTCATGGTATTTGCATGACTGTAATGTCCAATATGACAGTTAATAAGAAAAGCTTCATTTTTTTTAAAACCAACATAACTATCTTTTAGATTAGCCTTACCCTCCCTGAGAGATTTTACTTCTGTACCTAAAAGGGAAATACCAGCTTCGTATGTCTCCTGAATATGGTAATCATGATATGCCTTTCTATTTTGGCATACTATTTTCATTTTTTTATTTTACCATAAAAGCTATATGCCTTCCATTACCACCTTACTCATTAAAACCTTTGGTTTCATAATATTGAAGGTAAGAATTACTTAGATTTCTACCTACACAGAAATATTTATATCCTAATTTTTTTAGTTTCTGGGGAACATATATGTTTCTTAGGTCGAAGAAGAAAGGTTCTGAAAGGAGCTTTTTCAGTCTTTCAAGCTCTAAGTTCCTGAACTGATTCCATTCCGTCATGATAACGAGCGCATGAGCACCTTCTGCAGCTTCATAGGGATCTTTACAGAATTTTATCAACTTAGAACTTGAAGTAGAGAGAGCTGAACCTTCACCAGATAACTTAATACTATTTAATAAAAGTTCTCTACTTTTAAATACCGGGTCATAAGCCCTGATCTTTGCCCCTTCTTTAAGTAATCTTCTAATTATATAGATGGAAGGTGCATCACGAATATCATCTGTATTTGGTTTAAATGAGAGCCCCAGGATTGCAATAGTCTTGCCTTTTAGCCTTCCAATAGCATCCTTTATCTTTTTTGCCATTGACTCCCGCTGTCTTTCATTTGCCCTGACTGCTGCATATATAATTCCAAGCTCCACATTATGTTCCTCAGCCATCTTTAAAAGTGCCTTTGTGTCTTTTGGAAGACAGGAACCACCATAGCCAGGCCCTGGGTGAAGAAACTTTGGACCTATCCTCTGATCAAGCCCCATGCCTTTTGCAACCATATGGACATCAGCCCCTACTTTATCACAGAGATTTGATATCTCATTGATGAAAGAAATCTTTGTTGCAAGGAAAGAATTAGAAGCATACTTGATAAGTTCTGATGTCTCGATATTCGTAATTACGAAAGGGGTCTCGATAAGATAGAGTGGTTTATAAAGGTCTTTCATTATAGCAACAGCCTGCTGGCTGTCTGCGCCAATGACAACCCTATTTGGTCTCATGAAATCCTCTATTGCAGAGCCCTCCCTGAGAAATTCAGGGTTTGAGACTATATCAAAGTCAACCTTTTCATTGAGATGTCTTGATACAATCTTCCTTAGTCTGTCACCTGTTCCAACAGGCACAGTACTCTTTGTAACTATTACCTTATATTCTTTCATATTTACAGCTATCTCTTTTGCAACCTCTTCTATATAGCTAAGGTCTGCAGAACCATCTCCTCTTGGAGGTGTGCCAACAGAAATGAATAAAACAAGAGATGACCTTACTGCTTCAGCAATATCTGTTGTAAAGGTTAATCTCCCTTCTTTTATGTTTCTCTGGACAAGCTCTTCAAGACCTGGCTCATAGAAAGGAATTTTGCCCTGTTTCAAGGATTTTATTTTTTTTGTGTCTTTGTCTACACATGTGACAAATACTCCAAATTCTGCAAAACAGGCACCTGTTACAAGTCCAACATATCCTGTACCAATTACTCCTATATGCATGATTTACTCCTTATCATAATTTTATCTTCCCATATCTTGGTATATTTCGAGAATGTATAATAACTATAAAGAAGGGACAGTATCAATCCATATTTACCATCAAGAAATCCTCTTCTAAAAATAAACATATTTAAAAACGTGAATAAAGGTCGAAGAGTAAATGAAAAAATATTAGGCATGAAATCCTTTTGGCCCATTTCTTTTGCTGATAGTGTAGAGTAATTCTCTAATTTTGATATGAATTCTGAGATAGACCTTGCTGTATAATGCTCCATCGGGTTCTTCATATACCCTAAACTCCCTCTGACTATTAACTTTTCATGAACTTCACGCTTTTGCATAAATGCGTTGTCTTTTTTAAAAAGTCTAAGTGTATAATCTGGCCACCATCCACCGTGTTTTATCCATTTCCCGAGAAAAAAATTCTTTCGTGGTATATAAAAACCGTTGTGGTCTTTATTTTCTATTGAAGAAGATATCTCTGCTCTTAACTCTGGTGTAATCCTCTCATCAGCATCCAGTATCATAACCCACGGCATTGATGCTTTATCAATTCCTTTCTGTTTCTGCTTTGCATATCCCTCCCATTCTTTCTGGAATACCTTATCGGTGTATTTTTTACATATATCAACAGTATGGTCTGTACTGAAAGAATCAATTACTATTATTTCAGAAAAATCCTTTATGCTCTCGAGTGCGTCTTGGATATTAAACTCTTCATCTTTTGTTACTATTACTGTAGAAACGGGGATCAATAATTCCCTCCAACCAAAAACTGAGATAGGTTTTACTTTTATGTATTGTTATGATAATTCTTTACCAACCTTTCCCTATCTAAGTATTATATTAATGTATGATTATAATTCCAGCAATAGATTTGAAGGATGGGCAGTGCGTCAGACTTTTTCAGGGTAAAAGAGATGCTGTAACTAAGTATTCAAATGATCCTGCTGATACTGCAAAACAGTGGGAGTCCTGCGGAGCAGAACTGCTCCACATAGTTGACCTTGATGGAGCTTTTACAGGAAGACCAAAAAACCTTGAAGCGATAATAAAGATAAGGAATGCAGTGAATATCCCGATACAGTTAGGGGGCGGAGTAAGGTCATTTGATATTATTAATAAAATCTTTTCAGCAGGTATAGATAGGGTAATCATCGGTACAGCAGCCATACAGGACCCTAAATTTCTAAATCGTTCATGCAGTAAATATCATAACAGAATATTAGTCGGGATTGATGCAAAAGATGGGATGTTAGCTATAAAAGGATGGAAGGAAATTACAACAGTCAAAGCAGTAGAACTTGCAAAGAGTTTAGAAATTGAAGGTATTGGAGGTATCGTATATACAGATATTACAAGGGATGGAACATTATCAGGACCGAACATCACTGCAATAAAGAATATAGTAGAGAATGTAAAAACCCCTGTGATCGCTGCTGGTGGAGTTTGTAACATAGAGGATATCAAAAAACTGGTGGAGATAAAAGGTCTCTGGGGGGTTATCACAGGCAAGGCAATTTATGAAGGGACACTTGACCTGAAAGAGGCAATAAAATTTGTAAAAAGTAATGCGTGAAACGGGACTAAATGTTTGCTAAAAGAATAATTCCTTGTCTTGATGTAAAAGATGGTCGTGTTGTTAAAGGTGTAAGCTTTGTCAATCTGAGGGATGCAGGAGATCCTGTTGAAAATGCAAAGTTCTATGATGAGCAGGGAGCTGATGAGCTGATATTTTTAGATATTACCGCCTCTCATGAAAAGAGAAAGATAATTTTAGATGTTGTTATGAAGACAGCTGAAGAGGTTTTCATGCCCCTTACAGTTGGAGGAGGCATAAGAACACTTAATGATATAAGAGACCTTCTAAAGTCAGGATGCGACAAAGTCTCAATTAATACAGCTGCAGTGAAAGATCCATATTTTATAGCCAGAGCAGCAGAGAAATTTGGAACTCAGTGCATTGTGGTCGCAATTGATGCAAAAAGGACATATGGAAGTTTGCCTGATGCTACTGGTGAAAAGTGGTTTGATGACAAGGAGCTTAAAGAGGTCTGTCTAAAAATTCCCGAAAGAATACCCTATAACCCTCCTCTGCATTCCCCCTTAGCAAGAGTGGATACAGATGGGTTAAAGATGGGAAGGGAGGATTTATCTGAGATTGAGAGGGGGGTATGGGCTATTTCAACACATGGTGGTAGAAGAATTAAACTCATAGATGCTATTAAATGGGCAAAAAAAATAGAACAACTCGGAGCAGGTGAGATCATGCTAACAAGCATGGATAAAGATGGAACTAAAGATGGATATGATATTGAATTAACAAAAGCTGTCTCTGAGGCTGTAAGAATTCCTGTCATTGCCTCAGGTGGTGCAGGAAAACTTGAGCATTTATACGAAGCCCTCAAATATGGAAAGGCAGATGCGGTCCTTGCAGCATCTATATTTCATTACAGAGAATATACAATCAGAGAAGCAAAAGAATATCTTAAATCAAGAGGGATTTCAGTCAGGTTATAAAAAGGATGATTTGATCCATTTCTTTGTTTTAGATGAGTTCTTTGCATGAGCTTTTAGTTCAATTCTTAGGTTTTCAATTATTTCATTAGTTGCAGGTGGAACCTTTAATACAAACCTATCATCTCCCTTTTTAATAGATACATCAACTTCAGAAAGGTTCTTTGCATCAGAGTATCTAGCGCAGAGAGAAGCTGCAACTCTTAAAGCTTCATCTGTAACATCACCAAGTAATAATGCAGTCGGGCTTCCATATCCCTCAACCGTTACAAGACAGCCATGATCTGATAAAGAACATATTTCCTCATTTTCATCCTTATCTCTTCCTATGATAATCTTACATGATGGAGAATATCTGAAATGTCTTCCTATTCTCAAAAGCCTAATGTCTTCGAGATTTGACCCAGAGTTATAAGTAAAAAGGTCCTTCAGCCTGTATACATAATTAGGTTCTGTTAAAAGACACCCCCCTGCAGGTGCAGGATATTCTTTAAGAACAAATTCTTTAGCAAGTCTCATCTGAGGCTTTCTTGAACTACCCCTAAAGTCAAAGAGCATATCTCTGTCGACAATTCCTCTAACTTCAGGAATGGTGATCCTCAAAAGTTTTGCACTTAATGGTCTCAGGACATAATCTTTTACTCCTGCCTCTTTGTCTATACAATAGAGGATGTTTTTTCTCTGGCTCATGGGTCTCTGTCCAAGTACCTCCCCTGAAATAATAAAATCGGCCATAATGTCTTCCATAAAAGCCTTTGCTTCTTTTAACATCAGTATCCTGCAATCAATACATGGGTTCATATTTTTCCCATATCCAAATTTGGGTTTTTTAACAATTTCTATAAATTTTTCTGAAAGGTCGATAAGTTTGACCTCAAAACCAAATTTCTCTGCAATAAGAAATAGAACTTCTAAAGAGAAAGTGTGTTCAAAGGGTGTGAGGAATTTTAATGCCTTTACCTCTATATTTTGTTTAAGAATTATAAGGATCGAGAGGGTGCTATCAAGACCATCTGAAAATAATGCCACTGCTTTTGCCATAATTTAAAATATAATCCCAGATAATGCAGACATTGATAAATATAACGTAACACGTGTCCGTTGTCCGTGACCGTAAAGAAGCATAAAAGCATGTTATTTTAAAAATGCATATGGAGAATTACGTATATAGAATTCACCATTATGAATAGCGAATAACAAATTTATCATGATTAACATTTAATGACTTCAATATCTCCTCGGTTGTTGCAACTGCAGTTCCAATCTTACCAACAACTATACCCGCAGCATGGTTGGCTATAACGGCAGCCTCTTCCATATTTGCACCAGAGACATAAGCAATGGTGAATGCTGCAATCACTGTATCTCCTGCACCAGTTACATCATACACATCTCTCGTAATTGTAGGAATGTGGGCAACTTTATCCCTTTCAAAGAGGGTCATCCCTTGTTCTCCTTTCGTAATAAGTACCGCATCGCATAAGAGTTTCTTTAAAAGCTTCTTACCCGCAAGGATAAGTGATTTCTCATCCTCAATTACGATACCTGATGCAACAGAAGCCTCAGTAAGGTTAGGAGTGATAAGTGAAACATTTTTATATAGGTGAAAATGACCAACCTTTGGGTCAACAGATACAAAGACATTATGATTTTTTGAATTCTTAAGCACTTCTTTTATAAGTTCACGGGAGACAACGCCTTTCTTATAATCTGATATAATCACCGCATCGTGTTCATGTAATATACCTCGGATATATCCTAAGGTATCTTTAAGGACTTTACCTTCCAACTTTTTTTTATCTTCTTTGTCAAACCTAACGACCTGTTGATTATGGGCAATGACCCTCGTCTTGACAGTTGTGGGTCTTGAACATCGAAAAATACCCTCACATTTTATCCCTTTCTTGTCGAGCAGATCTATGAGAACATCTCCTGCACGGTCAGCCCCTGTTACCCCAACGATCGTAGAATGTCCGCCAAGTGCCATAATATTGTTTGCAACGTTTGCAGCACCTCCAAGGAGAAAGTCCTCATTTGTTACCTCAACAATAGGGACAGGGGCTTCTGGTGATATCCTGTTAACCTTACCCCAGATGTAACGGTCGAGTATCAAATCTCCTATTATGAGTATCTTTTTCTTTTCAAATTCTTTCAGAATCTTCTTGTAATTTATATGAGACATCATGAATATTTTATTCTCCTTCTTCTTTTGTTTTCAACTTACTGATTATTATGTCTAAATAATCTATATATTTTTAATCGTTCTTTATTTATCTAAAGACTTTCATTACCAAAAATGATATCAGAAAAGCTAAAGATGGAGCTAATATCCAATTAAACAGGACTTTCTTAATTAGACTTATCCTTACCGTCTCAACCCCTTTCAATATTCCAACCCCACTGATTCCACCAATGATACAATATGTGGTTGACACGGGCATCCCTAAAAAAGTAAATAACAATACACAACTGCCTGCTCCAAACTGGGCAGCAAAGCCTGAATATGGGTCTAAAGCTGTTATACCTTTTCCTACTGTCTCTATTACACGGTGGCTTAAGAGAACCGCTCCGAGGAACACAAATATTGCGCCCATTAGAAATGATGACATCATGCTTAGAAGCCCTGAGTGTATGACAGGACCCATAACTGTTGCGAGTTCATTTGCACCTGTGTTATATGCGATTAAAATTCCTCCTATAAGGAGGAGTATCCTAAGAATCTTTTCAATACTGAAAAAAGGCAATTTTGACAGAGTCCCTTCCATAATTTTATAAATTACAATAGAGTTGAGAGAGGCAATTAGAGGAGATATTGCCCAGGAAAAGGCAATTTCAGAAAGTGATAAAAAATTT
Organism: Nitrospirota bacterium; assembly: GCA_013388605.1. Classification (GTDB taxonomy): domain Bacteria; phylum Nitrospirota; class Thermodesulfovibrionia; order Thermodesulfovibrionales; family SM23-35; genus JACAEY01. Next base: position 14,884 of record JACAEY010000068.1, read on the forward strand.
ATTTCAGCGCCAGAAGCAAAGCCAGAGCCAGTTAAGCTTCCTATTATTACCTGATGAGTTGAAAGGGGTAACCTTTTCCAGTTCGATAAGATAATTAAAAAAGCTGATACAGATAAAGATATGCTCAAGATAGAAAAATCTATGTTCAGAATATCCTTCCCAACTGTCTCCATAACCCTTTGACCCTGTAAGAATATTCCTATAAAAACAGAGACCCCGAATAAAAGCACCGCCTTCTTTAACTTTATTACACCTGAGCCTATACATATTCCAAGAGAATTAGAAGTATCATTTGAACCAATTCCAAATGCTATTAGAATGCAGGTTAAAAAAGAGATAAATTCTATCATGAAATGCAAGAAACATTGAGAGCCATATTTTATCTCAGACTTACATTCATGATATAGAGGTAGTCACTTGCATCTTCAATTATATCACTGATACGTGTCAGATAAGAGATAAAGTCTGAAAGTGTCTTTCCCTGCCAGAAGTCTTTTATCTCTCGTCTTCTCAGCTTCTTTATGAGATCTAATTTTATTTCATCAACCTTCTTTTCATAGATTCTGATGGCAAGGTTTTTCTCCTTTAAATCTTCCTTACGGAACAGTGCCTCAAATGCAATTAAGAGCATATCACACATTTTCATGTTTATATCAGCAATTTTCGTACAATCTTCCTCCAAGTCCTTATCCACCTCTAAATTTATAAATTCAAATTCATTAGCAGCATCTTCAAGCACATCAAAGGCTTCATCTACAATCTCTACAAACCTGCAGATGTTTGGCCTGAGAAATGGCAAAAAGGCACCTTCATAAATATTTGAGATGATCTCTCTCCTTATAGTATCCCCTTCTCTTTCTAAGTCAGGGATACAAAGTACTCGATCTTTATCTCTGTCTTCAAGTGCCCTTTTAAAACAGTCTGAAGCTGTGCAAAGTACTTTTATGTGCCTCTTTATATTTTCTATAACCTTCTGTTCTGTTTTCCCTCCTGAAAATACCTTTTCAAGCAATACGTCCTCCTTTTGCCCTTTCTATCAAGGTGGCAGCCATAAGGTCTAATAGCGAAACAACACCGATTATTTCCTTACCCTCATGGATAAATACCCTTGCAATATTGAATTTATTCATTAAACTTATCACATGTTCTATCTCCATATCCTTATTGACACAAATAACTGGTTTCGATGCAATTACTTCCACACTTGTTTTACCCGGGTTAAGATTTTTACCAAGGACCTTAAAAACGATATCCCTCACAGTAACAACTCCATAGACATCTTTTTCATCCTTTGGTTTTACAAGTAAAGACCTGAGCCTTTTATCTACCATTTTTTCTATCGCATTATATACAGGGGCATCAGCCTCTACTGATTCTATCTTTTTAGTCATTATCTCCTCTATCTTCATATATTCCTCCTCCCAAATTTATAGTAGTTTAGCAAATCTAACTTTAATTGAATAGGAGTTTACATCAATACCTGAATTTTTTATAATCTTATATGACAAATAAGAATATTTATCCTATATTACGCAAGGGTGTAGCCGCAACCTTTAGGTTGCGTGGATTTATACAACCTTTAAACCACTTTTATGAGATTTAAAACGCATGCTAAAGCCTGCGGCTATAAGGGTTTTATAGTGAGCCTTGCGTAATTCGGGTTTATATATAGTGAAAAGCGATGAAGGTTGAATATTACTCTTTTGGCACAATCACTATTGATGGTAAGTCATATACTTCTGACGTTATAATCTATCCGAATAAGGTTGATTCTTCCTGGTGGAGAGAAAAGGGACATTCCCTTCACATTTCTGACCTTAAAAATATAATACCTGAAAATCCCGAAATACTTATCATAGGAACAGGTTTTTCAGGTGCAATGGTCGTCCCTGAAGAAACAGTTTCATATCTCAAATCAAAGGGCATTGATGTCCATATTGCCAGAACTGGTAAGGCTGTTGAGCTTTTTAATAAATTTCAGAAAGACAGAAAGACAATAGCTGCATTTCACTTAACCTGCTGAAAGTAACCTCTTAAATTCCTTAGAGACAAAATCTGCCCTTCTTAAGGGTTCTGGAACTCTGTATTTTTTTGCACAGGCAAGCGTGATATCAATAGAATTTTTGAGGTTAGTCCTGTGTCCCGGAGAGACAAAGAGTGGTCTGACACGATCTTTTGTCCTTAATACTACGCCAATAATCTTTCCTTTATGCCATAGATAAGACCAGCTTCCTTTTTTCTGTGCAGGTTCTTCATATTCACCTATCAGTCGTGATTTTGCACACCCTATAGTTGGGATGCCAAGAAGAATGCCAATATGTGTGGCTATACCCATTCTTGTTGGATGGGCAATTCCCTGTCCATCAAAGATTATGAGATCTGGTCTCTTCTTTAACCCACGGATTGCCCTGATAATAGCACGTCCTTCCCTGAAAGAAAGGAATCCTGGCACATAAGGGAAAAATTGTTTTGTTACTGAGATTGCCTCCTCTTTAAAAGTTAGTTCTGGATATGCATAAAGGCATGCAACACCAATTACTAAATCACTTAAAAATGCTGCATCCACACCTGCAATTGTTTCCAGAGGTTCTCTTAGAGGGATTATTTCTATCTTCTTTCTCAGGATTTTCTGAATCTTCATTGCACCTTTGATGTCCCTTGGCCATCTCATAGATAAAGATAACATACATTTATGTTAAAATTTTTCAATGGATATACATCAATTAAAGGTATTTACATCAGTTTTCAAAAACAGGAGCTTCTCAAAGGCATCAGAAGAACTTAACCTTACACAGCCAACCATAAGTGACCACATAAAGACACTTGAAGAAGAGCTTGATTGCAGACTCTTTGACAGGCTTGGAAGGATAATCATACCAACAAAAGAGGCAGAGGCTTTATATACCCATGCGATGGAAATTATAGAAAAAGCTAATATAACAAAAGACATAATCGGAAGATTTAAAAAAGAACTTACAGGAGAATTAGTTATTGGGGCAAGTACTATACCTGGCACATATCTGATGCCTTCTCTAATAGCTACATTTCAGAGAAAACACCCCTCTGTTTCTTTCCAGATATTCATATCTGATTCAAAGGATATAGGTGAGAAGGTACTGAAACACAAGATTCTTTTAGGAGTCGTTGGCACAAAATTTATTAATGGGGATATAAATCACATTCCCTTTGTCGAAGATGAATTAATTGTGGTATCTTCTCCCTCTTTGATTAAGAGCGACACGATAACTTTAAAAGATTTAATAAAGTTTCCAATGATACTAAGGGAAGAAGGTTCTGGAACAAGAAGAGAGCTTGAAAAGATCTTAGATTCAAAAGGTGTTACACTGGAAGATATTAAAATCGCTGGTGTATTTGGTTCAACAGATGCAGTAAAACAGGCTGTTAAAGCAGGACTTGGATTTTCAGTGCTATCAAAATTATCAGTAATTGATGAGTTAAAACATAAGATAGTTAAAGAGATCAAACTTACAGATATTCAGATGAAGAGGAAATTCTATATAGTTATTCACAAAAAAAGAACCCTCCCACTTTTATATAGCAACTTTTTGGAACACCTTAAGGCTGAATCAAAAAAGATATAAAAGTAAAAATCATTATTTCGAAATATGCAACTGAATCGATTATACCTATCTCTCATGTTTTAGTGCTTTTTACTCAACTTATCTATAATTGCCTTTTTATTATTTTTAGAAAGCAAAAATCTATAAATTAAGTTATTACCATAGATATAATCAATTTGATTTATAGTTTTTTATTATTTATTATTTAAATATAGACAAAAAATTCTGAAATTTAAAATTAATTCATAATTTATAAGGAATTTATTTAAAACGAAAATATATAAAGTCTACTTATTTTACAAACACAAACATTAAAGGGGTTCTGAATGGGCGTTAAGAATTTTTTTGGAACTTGCTTGGGTATTGTTCTGGTAGGTATTTTCATAGGTACTTTTGCTGCCTTACTTCAAAAATCGGGAAACCCAGCAAATATGGGTATTTGTGTCGCCTGTTTTGAAAGAGACATAGCAGGGGCTCTTGGGATACATAGGGCAGCTGTTGTCCAGTATATAAGACCTGAAATCATAGGTTTTGTCTTTGGCTCCTTAATTGCTGCATATGCTTTTAAGGAGTTTAGACCAAGGGTTGGTTCAGCCCCTATTGTCCGATTCGTTTTAGGATTTTTTGCAATGAGCGGTGCTCTTGTTTTTTTGGGTTGCCCGTGGCGTGCATTCCTCAGACTTGCAGGCGGAGATGGCAATGCCATCCTTGGTATTGCAGGGCTTGCTACTGGTGTAGCTGTAGGCGTTATCTTCTTAAAGAATGGATACAGTCTGGGAAGAAATCAAAAAACATTCACTTCAGTAGGCTGGATACTACCCCTTATCATGGCGAGTCTCTTTGCATTTCTGATCATTGCTCCCTTGATGGGCGATGGTGGTCAATCAGGTCCTATATTTTTCAGTGAAAATGGGCCTGGCTCAATGCATGCTCCTATTGCAGTTTCTTTAATTGTTGGACTTCTTATAGGTTTCCTTGCACAGAGGACTCGATTTTGCACAATGGGTGCAATCAGGGATATTCTATTAATTAGAAATTTTCATCTGGCAAGTGGAGTATTTGCTCTTTTAATTGCCGCCTTTATAACAAATCTCATATTAGGCCAATTTAAATTAGGATTTGCAGGTCAGCCGGTTGCCCATACCAACCACATCTGGAATTTTCTTGGAATGTCTTTAACGGGTCTCGCCTCTGCTCTTGCAGGAGGTTGTCCGGGTAGGCAATTATTCTTAGCAGGAGAGGGAGATGGTGATGCTGCTATATTTGTGCTTGGCATGATCTTTGGTGCCGGCTTTTCACATAATTTCTCACTTGCAAGCACTCCGGCTGGAATTGGTTTTTACGGGCCTCATGCTGTAATTATTGGAATCCTTGTATGCTTTTTTATAGGACTTACTATGCGAGAAAAAATAAAGTAAGAAGGTTTTATGGGTGAACAAGTTGACGCAAGAGGGCTTTCATGTCCCCAGCCAGTTATATTGACACATAATAAGATGAAGGTGCTTAGGAAAGGTGTCTTTGAGGTGCTGGTTGATACTGATACTTCACGTGAAAATATAAGTCGCCTTGCAAAAAATGAAGGCTGGGAAATTATAGATACTAAAAAAACAGAGGATTCAGGATACATCCTGACTCTTAGGAAAGAATAAATTTGCCCTTAATTAAATCTAAAAAAGAAGAAAAAAAACCCGATAGAGGGTTCCTGGTATTTCACAATACGAGTGATGTAATTAGAGCAGAAAAGATCTTGAAAAAAGAGGGATTTAAAATCCGAGTTATGGGACCTCCTCCAGAGCATCGCAGGGGATGCGATCTTGTTATTGAATTCCCTTTAATCGAACAACTTAATATTCTAAGGATTCTTGAGAAGAAAAGTACCCCACCAATTGATGCAGTTCCTGTAGATAATCCCCTACTCAAACCAATAGAAATTGTTAAAACCAAAGATTTTGGGAAATATATAATGGTAAGAGCAGCAAACATGAAAATGACCGTAGAAAAAAGTACTTTGAAAATTGTTAATATTTCTGGAGGTGGTTGTCCTGATGTACCTTATCTGGCTGAGAAGCTAATTGGGAAAACCCTTAAAGAGGCACCTGAACCAAAGCAGATTGGACATACTCTTTGTGCTTATGCTTTACATATAGCTTATGAGGAGATGACAAAGAGATGCTTGCTTTGATTGGTACAATCCCTTATGACGGCTTTCCCATTCTTTCAGGAGAAATTTCTGTTAAAAACAGTAATATTTTAATTGGGGAAAAGTCTTTTCAGATTAAGAGAGGGTTTAAAGCCATGATAGGTGCTGCATCAATAGTTTGCAAAGAGCTGAGTCTTTTTCCTCCAACAGCATTTACTGCAGGGGATATTGGGCTAGGTGATGGCAGCAAAAGACTCTATGAACATCTGAGGAATCAACTTAGTGGAATTCAAGTTTCAGTCCTAACCTTTCACTATCTTATGCCTGATATATTCTGGCATGATCAGATCATTAAAGCTATTGAAGAGATGTCAAAAAAGCCTATACTTATTGCAGATGCAGGATTTATGTATGTAGCCAAGATGAGTGGTTTTGCACCTTTTTATGATCTTTTTACACCAGATATAGGAGAACTTGCTTTTTTAGCTGATGAGTTAGCTCCTCATCCTTTTTACACAAGAGGTTTTATCTGTCATGAAGAAAATAACGTCCCATCCTTAATCTCAAGGGCATATAAAAGTGAAAACGCCTCAAAGTTTTTGATAGTAAAAGGGGAAAATGACTACATATGCAGTAATGGAGAAATAATAGCTATTATTAAAGAACCTAATGTAGAGACATTAGAACCCATAGGAGGGACTGGTGATACTTTAACGGGCATTGTATCAGCACTTGTATATAGTGGTTATGCCATTGAGGACGCAGCAGTAATGGCTGCAATAATTAACCGCCTGGCAGGAGAGCTTGCTAATCCTTCGCCAAGTACACAGGTTTCAGAAATAATTTCATACATACCAAAGGCACTCTCTATTGTTCTGAAAAGTTTAGATAAAAAGAATAATGAAATTCATGTTAAAGGAAATTAACCTAACTGAAAAAGTAAAGGCCTCCGGTTGAGCGGCTAAACTAAGCCTAGGGACTGAGCGAGGTTATGGCAGATTTGCTGTAATAAAGCACCCAAACTTCACAATAGTTTATGAGACTTCCGATGATGCTGGAGCCTATAAGCTGGGTTCAAGACTCTTAAATGAGGCATTAGCCCTTATGTATGTGCTGTCTAAGTCAGGGAAGGTTAATTTTTTCAAGATGCTTAAAACAGCCATAACATGTTTCCAGAAGAAACATCTTGTTACTCAACTTATCTATAATTGCCTTTTTATTATTTTTAAAAAGCAAAAATCTATAAATTAAGTTATTACCATAGATATAATCAATTTGATTTATAGTTTTTTTATTTTTTAAAATTATAAAAAATGGGTGGAAAAATTGTAGAAATACCTTTTACAAATATCGGTTCTAAATTTAAAGAGAAGGGGTTCTTACTTAAATGAAAGTGAAAAACTCAGTAAAATTATCTGAAAAGGTTCGCGCTGCTGGTTGAGCTTCAAAAATAAGTCCGTTGGACTTAACAGAGATTCTCAACTGCCTTACTTTCGATAAACATCCTGATCTCCTTGTAGGTATAGAGACGTCGGATGATGCAGGCGTATATCGTCTCACACCTGAAATAGCACTCATACAGACACTGGATTTCTTCACCCCGATTGTCAATGATCCTTATGATTTTGGAAGAATAGCAGCGACAAATGCATTCAGTGATGTCTATGCAATGGGCGGAAAACCTCTCACTGCGATGAATATTGTATGTTTCCCAATAAAAGAACTCGACAAAGATACTCTACGTGCTATCCTTCAAGGAGGGCTTGAGGTAATCCATAAAGCAGGTGCGGTTATGGTAGGGGGTCATAGTGTTGAGGACCGTGAGCTGAAATATGGTCTTTCAGTTACGGGCATTGTTCACCCTGATAAAATCTTGACTAATGCAGGTGCAAAACCGGGCGATCTATTGATTCTAACAAAACCTCTTGGAACAGGTATCTTATCAACTGCTTTAAAAGGTGGAAAACTAAATGAAAAACAGACTTGTAACCTTACAGAATTGATGGCTACATTAAATAAAGATGCTGCTGAGGTGATGACCGATATAGGAGTTAATGCATGCACTGATATCACTGGTTTTGGACTTCTCGGTCATGCCTTAGAAATTGCAAAGGCAAGTAATGTCAGTATCCGTATTTATTCAGATAAGGTCCCTGTAATTTCTGATGCCATAGAATTTGCATCTATGGGAATGATACCTGAAGGTAGCCATTTGAACCAGAAATTTTGTCGTCAATACCTTGATATTTCTCCTGAATTAGACCCAATCACAGGAGATATTCTCGCCGACGCACAGACCTCAGGTGGTCTCTTGATATCTGTTCCCGAGGAAAAGTCTAAACAACTTTTAAATGGGCTTATTGAACGAAAAACACCTGCTGCAAAAGTAATAGGGGAGGTTTTCAGCGAACCGAAAGGGGTTATACAGATAAGGTGATAATTTTGTTTACCTGACCATGAAGGAGTTAAATACGATGATCGTTGATGCAAGAGGATATGGATGTCCAAAGCCTGTTCTCATGGCGGAAGAGGCATTATCAAAAATAACAGAAGGCGGGATAGAAATACTCGTTGATAACGAGGCATCTGCAAATAATCTTAAGAGGTTTGCAGCAAAGAACAATTTCTATTCAGATGTAATTAAAGAAGAAAATTTCTGGTGTGTCAGGATTGTCAAAGGATATGTCTGTGAGATACCTGCGGAGGAGTACAAAGAAAAGAAACCTGGTAAAGACTTATTTCTTGTCATTGCTACAGATACAATAGGCAAAGAGGAAGAACTTGGCAGAATACTTATGAAGGCATACTTTGAGACAATGAAAGCATATAAAGAGCTACCAGATGCAATATTCTTTTTGAACACAGGGGTGAAAATTACTACAGTAGATAATGAAATACTTCCAATAATCAAAGAAATTGAAGAAATGGGAGTAGAAATCTTTACCTGTGGCACATGCCTTAAGTTCTTTAATCTCGAATCAGAACTTAAGGTTGGGTTCAGGGGAACAACAAATCATCTTGTAGAAGGTATTAAAGAGTTTAAAAAGACTGTATGGGTTGGATAATTTCTTAACGTGGTTATCTATCCTTTGCCAAATATATGACACAGTTTTTTATCAGATATGAGAGATTTCAAAAAGAAAGGAAAAGCTCGACATTAACTTTTTCAAAAAGGCTTGATAGTTATCCAGGGCAATTTTAGTCTGATTAATTTTGATTTTTCCATTATGTGATTTTCTTTCTCTGTCACCGACACCATCCAGAATTATTAAGATACAGCGCATAACATTGTATAACATTTTGGAGATATTATTTCTAACCGATATAAATGGTATATTCAAAATGATTTTTGCAATTAAGAAAAGAACACAAAAATTCTATTATTTTCATATATAATTTTTTTGTGACTATCCGTGAACAGACAGAAGAGATTGAGAGCAGGACCCTTCATCCAAAGGCATGTCTGAGTTCACATAGTAAGGGAAGAACTAAGCCAGAGAAGGAAGGAGAGATAAGGACATGTTTTCAAAGAGATAGGGATAGGATTATTCATTCCAAGTCATTCAGAAGACTGAAACATAAGACACAGGTATTCCTTGCACCCAAGGGAGACCATTACAGAACAAGACTTACTCATGTACTTGAGGTATCACAGATTGCAAGGACTATAGCGAGGGCTTTGAGGTTGAATGAGGATTTAACCGAGGCAATTGCATTAGGACATGACTTAGGACATACTCCTTTTGGACATGCTGGAGAAGCAATCCTTAGGGAGATACATCCCGGAGGGTTTGACCACTATAAGCAGAGCCTGAGGGTTGTTGATTTCCTTGAGAAGAATGGTGAGGGCCTCAATCTTACACATGAAGTAAGAGATGGGATTGTTAAACACTCAAAGGGTAAAGGTCTTATCATTCCGGAATCAAAATCAGATTTAGCAGATACTCTCGAGGGGCAGGTAGTTCGTGTCTCAGACATCATTGCATATGTCAATCATGATCTTGATGATGCATTGAGGGCAGGTGTAATTAAAAGGTCAGATATTCCGAAAAAGATTGTAAAAGTACTCGGTGACAGACATTCAAAAAGAATAGATACAATGGTAAAAGACTTTATATACCAGTCTTTGAAGACCGATCTTGATAGGCTCAGAATGAGCGAAGGAATTTTATCAGCAATATATTCACTCAGGGATTTTCTCTTTGAGCGGGTATATGAGAGTGAAAAGATAATTATGGAATTCAAAAAAGCAAAAAAGGTTCTGCAGGATTTATATAATTATTATTTAGAACATGTTAGCGAGGTATTTTCAGTTATACCAAAAGAAGAAAAATCAGATAAGCATCGGCTTGTCTGCGACTTTATTGCAGGAATGACAGATAGATTCGCGCTCATGACTTATGAGAAACTGTTTTCCCCCAAGCAATGGGAAGTACTCTGATTGAATCACCAATAAACAAATCCCAATAACAAATGACCAAATTTCGAACTTTTTACTGTTTGGAAATTGATAATTGGTAATTGGAATTTATTGATGTTTGGGATTTGGTTATTGATGCTTATAGATTTTTGATAAGCTTCCGCGTATGGTAAAATTTATTTATGCCAGCCAATCTTCCACCAGAGTATTTTGAGGCAGAAAAAAGATTTAGACAGGCATCAACACCTGCAGAGAAGATATTTGCCCTTGAAGAACTTATTGCAACAGTTCCTAAACATAAAGGGACGGATAGATTAAGAGGTGACTTACGGAGAAAACTCTCCCAGCTTAAGAGAGAGGCTGAGATAGCAAGACGTTCAAAAAAGGGGGGCAAAAGTTATCTTTATGTAGTTGAGAAAGAAGGCGCTGCCCAGGTTGCGTTTGTTGGATTTGCTAACTCAGGTAAGTCCTCTCTCCTTGCAGGTTTGACTAATGCTAATCCTGTTATCGCAGAGTATCCTATCTCAACTATTATCCCCCTTCCTGGCATGATGCCGTTTGAGGATATACAGATTCAACTTGTAGATTTACCACCTGTGGGAAACGAATCAACCGATGGATGGGTATCAGGAATTCTGAGAACAGCAGATGCCTTTCTCATTATTCTTGACCTTACAGAAGACCCAGATGTCCAGGCAGACCTACTCATAGAACAAATGAGAAAATGGAACATAACAATCATAAATAATTCTTCTTTTGTCAACTCCGAACTATCCAGTCAAAGACAGACTTTTACTTTATTCAAGAGGGCGCTTTTTGTTGGGAACAAAAATGATCTACCTTTTACAAAAGAAAACTATATAAGACTAAAGGAAAGATTTGCTAATCTCTATCCATGTATTTCGGTCTCTGCCCTAAAAAAAGAAAATCTTGAGGAACTTAAAAGGGAAATATTCAGCATTACAGGAATTATCAGGGTTTACTCTAAACCCCCTGGGAAGGAACCAGATTTTTCAATTCCTTTCACAATTCCAGCTGGTTCCACTGTGTTAGACCTCGCTGAATCAATCCACAAAGATTTTGTTCATAACTTAAGATATGCAAGAATCTGGGGTTCTGCAAAATTTGACGGTCAGCGTGTTGAAAAAAATTATGTTCTAAAAGATAAAGATATTGTGGAATTTCATGTCTCTTAATCTTTCTCAACAACCTTCGCAATACTAACAACCTTGTCTTCTCCTTCAACATCCATTAATCTTACACCCTGTGTGTTTCTTCCATGAAGCGAAATCTCTTTTGCCAAAGTCCTTATAATCTTCCCTGAGCTTGTTATCATCACAACCTCATCTTCATCTCTGACCTGCATGAGACCGACCGCCTTCCCCCCCTTCTCTGTCACCTTAATTGAAATAACCCCTTTTCCACCTCTACTCTGAACCGGATAGTCTTCAATCTTTGAACGTTTGCCAAGACCTCTTTCTGTAACTGTCAGGATTGATGTTTTTTCCTCTGCCACTTCAGCAGAAACGACTTCGTCCCCTTCCCTGAGTCTAATCCCCCTTACACCTTTTGCGGTCCTCCCCGTATCACGAACATCCTCTTCATTAAATCTTATTGAAAGACCGTTTCTTGTTCCAATAATAAGGTCACTTTTACCATCTGTCTTTCTAACTGCAATAAGTTCATCACCTTCATCAAGGGTAATTGCAATTATTCCTTTTCCCCGAGGATTACCATATTCTTCAAGTGCGGTCTTTTTAACTACACCTTTCTTGGTAAACATAACAAGAAAGCCTTCTTTGAATTGTCGAACGGGGAGTGCTGTAGTGATCCTCTCGCCTTCTGTTAGGGTAAGTAAATTTACAAGGGGTTTACCCCGAGTAGCCCTACCTGCCTCGGGTATCTGAAATGCCTTAAGCCAGTAAAGACGCCCAAGGTTTGAAAAGAAGAGCATATAATCATGTGTAGCACCTACGAAAAGCTGTTCAACAAAGTCCTCTTCTTTCGTCTCCATCCCTACAAGGCCCTTCCCCCCCCTTCTCTGACTCCTGTATATACTTAAAGGGTTTCTTTTTATATATCCATAATGAGAGAGGGTAATCACCATCTCCTCATCCATTATGAGGTCTTCTATTGTAATCTCTTTGGTCTCAGAGGTAATCTCTGTTCTCCTTTCATCAGCATATTTCTTTTTAATCTCTAATAGTTCCTCTTTGATAATATTTGAAATGAGGGACTCACTTCCAAGTATCGCCCTCAGCCTCTCTATCTCTTTTAGAGTATCACCAAATTCCCTAACAATCTTTTCCCTCTCAAGACCTGTTAGTCTCTGTAGTTTCATATCGAGGATTGCCTGGGCTTGTATCTCTGAGAAAGGATAATTATTCATCAAAGAAGTCTTTGCTTCTTCAGGTGTCCGTGATTGTTTTATGAGTGTAATTATATCATCGAGGTGGTCGAGAGCTATTTTCAGTCCTTCTAATATATGTAACCTTTCTTCAGCCTTTCTGAGCTCAAACCGCGTTCTTCTAAGGACTACTTCTCTTCTATGCTGTAAGAAATAGTTCAGTAGTCTTTTAAGTCCTAATACACGCGGCTGACCATTCACAAGTGTTAACATAATAATTCCAAAGGTGCTTTCCATCTGGGTATGTTTGTAAAGATTATTCAGGATTACTTCTGCAATCTCACCTCTTTTAAGTTCGAGCACAATTCTTATTCCATCTCTATCAGATTCATCCCTTATTTCTGATATACCGACAATTTTCTTTTCCCTTACAAGCTCAGCAATCTTTTCTATTAACTTTGCTTTATTAATCTGGTAAGGAAGTTCTGTAATAATGACATTTTCATCGCCTCTATGTTCTCTTTCTATCCTTGCCTTGGCTCTAACTTTAATAAGACCTTTTCCTTCGTTATATGCTTGAATTATTCCCTCAGTACCATGTACTATGCCTCCCGTTGGAAAATCAGGACCTTTTATGACTGTCAAAAGGTCTTTAATTCTAACCTCAGGGTTTTCAATCAACATAATAAGACCATCAACTATCTCTCCCAAATTGTGAGGTGGTATATTTGTTGCCATTCCAACAGCTATGCCCGAAGAGCCATTTATGATGAGATTGGGTATTCTTGAAGGGAGAACAACAGGTTCTTCTGTCGTCTCATCGAAATTTGGGACAAAATCTACTGTCTCTTTGTCTATGTCAGCAAGAAGCTCCTCTGCAATGGCTGCAAGCCTTGCCTCTGTATATCTGTAAGCTGCTGGAGGGTCACCATCTACGGAACCGAAATTTCCCTGGCCATCTATGAGTGGATACCGCATATTAAAATCCTGTGCAAGCCTTACAAGCGCATCATATACTGCTGTATCACCATGAGGATGGTATTTCTTTAAAACCTCACCCACAACACCTGCGCATTTAGAAAATTTCCTTCCAGGAAGAAGACCCTCTCTGAACATTGCATAGAGGATTCTTCTCTGAACAGGTTTTAGACCATCTCTTACCTCAGGAAGCGCCCTTCCTATTATTACGCTCATAGCATAATCAAGATAAGAACCCTTCATCTCTTCTTCTATACTTATCTGTATCTGAGCCATCTTATTCCTTCTGTTCTTAAAATTTAGATTGTTATTTTAACATATTGCATTTCTCTTAGACTTAAAAATATAATTTACAAAGTGTTATCAAGGGTTCTTAGTGCAAGTATCATAGGGATCGATGCCCATATAGTTGAAGTTGAGGTAGATATTACCTCAAGGGGACTACCACATTTCTCGATGGTTGGACTACCCGACACCGCTGTCAAGGAATCGAAAGATAGGGTGAGGGCTGCTCTAAAGAATATTGGATTTTCTTTCCCTCTAAAACAGTTAACTGTTAATCTCGCACCTGCTGATTTGAAGAAAGAAGGTTCATCCTTTGATCTACCTATTGCAATCGGAATAATCAGCGCTGAAGGTATAATAAGTTCTGATTTCGCAAATGCTTTTCTCTTTACAGGAGAACTCTCTCTTGACGGAAGGATTAAGCCTGTTAGAGGAGCTCTCTCTATGGCTTTAAAGGCAAAAGAACTCGGTCTTAAAGGGCTCATCCTTCCAGAAGAAAATGCACCAGAGGCTGCAGTTGTTCAGGGTATACCTGTTTTTGGATTAAAAAGTCTACCAGAGGTCATTGATTTCCTAAGTGGTGGTAAATTTCAGAAAGCTTTTGAAGTAAATCTCAACAAAGCGATGGAGGAAAACTCAATTTATGAGGATGACTTTTTTGAGGTAAAGGGGCAGGAACATGCGAAGAGGGCACTCGAGGTTGGTGCATCAGGTGCTCACAATGTGTTGATGATAGGACCTCCTGGATCAGGAAAGACCATGCTTGCAAAGAGGCTCCCTACAATTCTCCCTTCCATGACATTTGATGAAGCATTGGAGACAACAAGGATTCACAGTGTTGTAGGTCTCCTCAGGGAAGGACAACCTCTCCTCGCAACAAGACCTTTCAGATCTCCACATCACACAATCTCAGATGTAGCATTGGTTGGAGGTGGACAGATACCAAAACCAGGAGAAGTCAGCCTTTCTCATAATGGAGTGCTATTTTTAGATGAACTGCCTGAATTTAAAAGGAATGTGCTTGAGGTTCTCAGACAACCACTTGAAAATGGTGAGGTTACTGTATCAAGAGCAGTTGCATCAATAACCTATCCTGCCTCGTTTATGCTCGTTGCCGCAATGAATCCCTGCCCATGTGGTTATCTTGGGGACAGCAGACACCAGTGTATGTGTACACCTTCACAGATACACCGTTACAGACACAGGGTCTCAGGACCTCTTCTTGACAGGATAGATATACACATAGAGGTTCCAGCAGTACCTTATAAAGACCTTTCCACTGAATATTCTGGTGAGAAGTCAGTTGAGATTAGAAAAAGAGTTATTTCTGCAAGGGCAATCCAGCTTGAACGTTTTAAGGATGAAAAGAAGATATATTCTAATGGTCAGATGAAGACAAGACATATAAAGAAATATTGTAAGCTAAAGTCAGATGCACAAACACTTCTTGATACAGCTATGCAAAAACTTGGTCTTAGTGCAAGGGCATATACAAGGATATTGAAATTATCACGCACTATTGCTGACCTTGAGGCATCAGAAGATATCCAATCTCATCACATCTCAGAAGCTATTCAATACAGGACACTCGATAGAGGAATGTTTTAAAGTTATTTTTATAATTAATGAAAACGGTTAATATAAAAGCCTTGATAAGTGATCTTCAAGATTTCTATCTCCTCTCATTTCATGGACTTTTAGGGATTATCAGAAAACCTTTTTACCTAAAAGATGCTATAGAGCAGATGGATTATTCAGGAGCTGGTTCATCGCTCATCATTTTTCTCGTCTCTCTGTTCATTGGAATGGCTCTTTCACTCCAGTTGTCTGCTGAATTATCAATCCTCGGGTTTAAAATGTATACAGGAAGAGTTGTTGGAATGGCAGTAATAAGAGAGATAGGACCTGTAACTGCTGCCCTTATATATGCAGGCAGAGTTGGTAGTGGTATGGCATCAGAGCTCGGCTCAATGATTCTTGGTCATCAGGTAGACATCCTCAGGGTCTTTGGTGTAGACCCAATAAAAAAACTCGTAACACCAAGGATTATAAGCTCTCTGATAATGCTACCAGCTCTCACAATTATTGGTGATGTTGTAGCCATCATTGGAGGTTACTATATAGCGGTCTTTGTAAGCCATCAGAGTGGGACATATTACTGGAGTTCTATTCGAGATATCCTGACTTTTGAGAATGTCTTTTCAGGCTCTATTAAACCCTTCCTTTTTGGTTATCTCATAGCATGTATAAGCTGTTATATGGGGCTTTCAACAAAAGGCGGCGCTATCGGACTAAGGAGATCAACAACACGTGCCGTTGTATTATCAATGATAGTAATTATAGTTTCTGATTTTATTCTTACAAGAATATTATTATATATTCTTGGATTTTCAGTATGATTGTCTTTGATAAGGTCGGCTTTTCATATGGAACAAATCAAGTCCTGAGGGATATGAGTTTCTCTATAGATGTTAATGAGAAGGTAGCAATCCTTGGCGGAAGTGGAGAGGGGAAGACCACTATCCTGAAACTTATAGTAGGACTTATCAGACCAGATTCAGGAAAAATAATAATTGATGGAGAAGATATTACAAATAAAACAGAGTATGAACTCAGGGATATAAGGTTAAAATTCAGCATAGTCTTTCAGGAAGGCGCACTGTTTGATTCACTCAATGTCAAAGAAAATGTAGCATTCTGCTTAAGGGAATATAATAAAATATCTGAAGAGGAGATCGATAAAAAAGTAAGGGATCTGCTGAGGATAGTAGGGGTAGAAGAAGCGATCGAATTGATGCCAGAAGAACTTAGCGGTGGCATGCATAGGAGGGTATCTATTGCAAGGTCACTTGCTGCATCCAAACCAAAGATGTTTCTTTATGATGAACCTACATCTGGGCTTGACCCCATAAATGCAGACAACATATGTAGACTTATTCTTGAATTATCTAAGAATGGTACAGGCTTTATAATAGTTACCCATAAAGTATTTGATGCAATGAAAGTAGCAGAAAGATATATGTTTCTTAAAGATGGAATGTTATTGTTTGATGGAGATAAGGAAGGGCTTGTACATACAAATATCAATGAGATCCAGTCTTTTATAGAGGAGGTCCGTTTTAAATATGAGCCAAAATAAATAGGAGGATTTGATGTTTGATATTAAGAAACAGCTCTTTTGGTCGAAGCTAAAAGTTGGTATTGTCATTACTCTTGCTATCTCAATACTTTTTCTCACTGTATTCTTCGCAGGAAGTATTGAGAGGTTACTATCTCCAAAGGTTGAGATAAAGGCACAGATTCAGAATGTAAAGGGACTGAGAAGAGGTGCCCCTGTGTGGATATCAGGCATCGAGGTAGGCTCTGTAAAAGATATAAACCTTCATCCTGAATATGGAACTATAGTTACAATATCTATAAATAAGGATGCCTTGAAATTTCTAAGAAAGGATGCTGAAGCGAGTGTCCTGACAATGGGCTTACTCGGAGACAAATACATTGAGCTCAGCAATGGTTCTCCTGGGGCGGAGCCAATTAGAGCGAACGATATAATCAAAGGATCTGCACAGATTGAGCTACAGGATGTAGTAGAGACCAGTGCTTCCTCTATAGAAAAGATGTCAGACTTCATAAACAAATTGGAGAATCTTGTTGCAAGGGTAGAGAAGGGCGAAGGGACGATCGCTAAATTCCTGACAGACCCTTCTATCTATAACAACCTCGAAGAGACAACTAAATCCCTTTCCACTATATTAAGGGATATGGAGACCGGACATGGAACCCTTAGAATGCTATTAAAGGACCCTTCTCTTTATAACAAATTAGTCACAGCCACCACAGCCCTTGAAGAGATCAGTAGAAAAATAAATGAGAGTCAGGGTACTGTTAAAAAACTTATAGAGGACCCTTCTCTTTACAATAGGGTTTTATCTGCTGCATCATCTATGGATGATTTCAGCAAAAGATTGACAGAGGGTCAAGGTACACTGAGAAGACTCGCTGAAGAACCTGATTTATATGAAAATTTAAACAAAGTCTCAAAGCAGCTCTCTTCACTACTCGAGAAGATAGAAACAGGCAAAGGAGTCGCTGGAGATTTGATTAATGATGAGAAACTGGCTAATGATTTGAAAGAAACCATTTTAGAACTTAGAGAATTAACTAAGGATATGAAAGAAAACCCAAAGAAATATTTCAAATTTAGCCTCTTCTGAGGAGTTATTAGACAATGAGATTGATATGACATTTTTATTTAGAGGTCTTCTTGGTCTTCTATCTATCATTTTTCCTCTCCTGGTCTTCTTTCCCTCTACCTCTCTCCCTGAGGATTCCTTAAAAACACTCACCATCTCTGAAGGGTTAAGGATAGCAACAGATAACAACCGTATAATAAAGATTGCATCTATTAATAAAGAACTCGCCTCTGCAGATATAATAATTGCAAGATCAAAATTTCTTCCTAATATAAATGGTTCGCTAAGGCAGACTTTTCTATCCCACCAGCCCGCTGCCCTTTTCGGACCCGAGAAAGTATTTATATCACAAAAAGAGTATCTTTCATATGGAATAAATCTATATCAAACAATATATGATTTTGGAGCTAATATATCCCGATATGAGGCATCAAAAACCTATCTTGATGTTACCAGTATCGATATTAAGAGAATAAGAAATATTGTTTCCCTCGATTTTATCAAAAGATATTTTGATCTCCTTGAAACAGAAAAGATGATAGAGGTAGCAAATAAAGAGGTTGAAAGGTTTGAATCACACCTAAGGGTCGCACAGATTCTTTATGCGGAAGGTTCTATTACAAAAAATGACCTGCTTCAGGCCGAGGTAATGCTATCTGATGCAAGACAAAGACTACTTACATTACAAAATATGAGGTTTATAAATGTGTCGCGTATTAATTCTATCCTTGCCAGACCATTAAATGAAGATTTTCAGGTTGTTGATATACCACTAAATACCTCTGAAAATATTGAGCTTGAAAAGGCTTGGGAGATCGCTGTGAAAGAAAGGGGTGAAATTAAGATTGTTGAAAATCAATTAAAAATTATTGACCTTGAGGAGAAGGCAATTAGATCTGAATACTATCCAAAACTCTTTGCACAGGGAGGATATAATTTTACAGAAAACCGCTATCTATTTCCCGAAGGAAACTGGTCCCTTATTTTTGGTCTTGACATAAATCTATTCAATGGCTGGAGCACAAAGGCAGAGGTATCAAAAGTTAAACAGAAGAGGAAACAGCTACTTGAGGAAAAAAGGGAAATTATAGATGACATAAGGCTCGAGGTTGAAAAGAGTTATCTCGACTTGAAAAACGCTTTAGAAAAGATTCTTGTTACAAAAGGTGCTGTTAACCAGGCAGAGGAAAATTTGAGAATCAACAAGATAAAATATGAGGAAGGAATTGGCACATCAACTGATGTTATTGATGCAATTACATTACTTACACTTGCTGAGACAAACTACTGTAAAGCATTATATGATTTTAAACGTGCTCAGGCTGAACTCAGATACTCAACAGGGGTGGAACTTGCTTCTGCTTATTCCTATCAGTGAGGCATTGTGGAAGAATTAAAAAAAGGGGATCAGGAAACATCTCCAGATATCAGAAATCGAAAAAGGAAGAAATTTGCCTTCATAATTCTCGGCTCCCTTTTAATAATAGGAGCATTAATAATCTTTTTTTATTTAAGATACAAGGCAACACATATTACAACAGATGACGCCTTTATTGAAGGCACTATATATACAATAGCATCAAAAGTCTCGGGCACAATCAAAGATGTTTATGTAAAAGATAATCAGTTCGTCAGAGAAAATGAAATACTCCTTGAGATAGACCCTGTTGATTATGATGTGAAGGTCCAAGAGGTTCTTTCAAGACTTAATGCAGAGAAGTCAAAACTATTTGAGATCGAAGCAAAGATAGAGACATTAAAGAAACAACTTTTAGAGCTCCGGAGAAATATAGAGGTTGCGAAGGCAAATCTTGAGCTTCAAGAGGCAAACCTCAAACAGGCAGAAACCGACTTTAAGAGGGCAGAAAATCTATTTAAGAAAGAGGCTATATCAAAAGAAAGATTCGAAAAGGCAACGACAGACTATCAAGTAGCTGTTGCAAAAGCAAAGGCTACATCTGAACAACTTCAGCATGCTAAGTTATTTCTGGAAACCCAGAATGCGGTTATAAAACAGGCAGAGGCATCAAAGGTATCTCAGCTTTCAATCATAAAACAGAATGAGGCTTTACTAAAGGCAGCCGAACTCAATTATGGATATACAAAGGTCCACTCACCATCGGATGGTTATGTAACTAAAAAATCTGTAGAAAAAGGGAATCAGATACATGCTGGTCAGCCATTGATGGCAATTGTTCCACTTAATGATATATGGATAGTTGCAAATTATAAGGAGACCCAGCTCGAGAAGGTTAGACCAGGGCAAAAAGTAAAGATAAAGGTCGATACATATCCTGGCAAAACTTTCAAAGGCAAAGTAGAAAGTATTATGGCTGGAACAGGTGCTGTATTCTCACTTTTCCCACCAGAAAATGCTACAGGAAGCTATGTAAAAGTTGTTCAGAGAATACCGGTTAAGATATTGCTTGATGAAGACACAGATCCTGAGCATGTCTTACGCATAGGAATGTCTGTTGTACCAACGATTATTGTTAGAGATGAATAAATGGCTAATTACAGTTACTGTAATGCTACCAACCCTTATAGAGATAATGGATATGACTGCTGTGAATGTTGCACTTGGTCATATCAGGGGAAGCCTTTCTGCAGGCATTGATGAATCCACATGGGCAATAACATCATATCTCGTTTCAAATGCAGTAATAATTCCGCTATCAGGATGGTTGAGCAGGTTTTTCGGAAGAAAAAAATATCTAATCATATCTGTAACACTATTCACTGTCAGTTCTTTTCTCTGCGGCTCAGCATGGAGCCTTAATAGTCTTGTATTTTTCAGGGTTCTTCAGGGAATAGGCGGCGGAGCACTCCAGCCCATATCCCAGGCAATACTTCTCGAGACATTTCCACCCCAACAGCGAGGTATGGCAATGGCAATCTTCGGGATAGGAATTATGTTTGGTCCAATTATGGGACCCCTTCTTGGAGGTCTGATTACTGATAATTGGTCATGGCACTGGGTATTCTTCATAAACATCCCTATTGGAATAGTTTCAGTATTAATGACCATTTTTTTTATATTTGACCCGCCATATATGAAACGCATGAAGATGAAGATTGATTATTTGGGACTTATATTCCTTACACTTGGTGTTGGATGTCTTCAGGTAGTCCTTGATAAAGGACAAAGAGAGGAGTGGTTCTCATCAAGTTTTATTGTGTGGCTTAGCATCATATCCAGTGTCTCTCTTTTGCTATTTATAATCAGGGAGTTTTTTACAGAAGAGCCTGTCATAAATCTAAAGACTTTTAAAGACCTCTCTTTCAGCATGGGTTGCATTGTGATGTTCTGTGTCTTTTTCAATCTCTTTGGAAGTATTATTCTACAACCTATCTATGTTCAGACATTAATGGGTTATACTGCCACGCTTGCAGGGGTGGTTCTTGCACCAGGGGGTATTGCATCAATGTTCACAATGCAGATTGTTGGAAGGCTCATTAATAGGATTAATCCAAAAGCCTTCTTAATCATAGGGATTATAGTCTGTTCATATGCAACATACCTCATGTCTAAGTTTAACCTTTATGCTGATTTTTATTCTATCGCGCTACCACGGATTATTCTCGGCATTGGTATGGGTTTGACAGTCATACCATTAATAACAATTGCATTTTCAACCATAAAGAAAGAGGAGATGGCAAATGCAACAGCCATCTATAATTTCCTGAGAAACTTGGGAGGGAGCTTTGGTGTCGCATTTGTGACAACGATGCTTTCAAGACGCGCACAGTTTCATCAATCGCACCTTGTCGAACACCTGACACCTTTTAATACCCCCTATCAGATTATTACACAGCATAGTGCACAGATACTTGAGCTCAGGGGGTTTGAGAGTTTCCTTTCCGAATATGCAGGTCTTAATGCAGTCTATAAAGAGCTCCTCAGACAGTCTTCAATGCTCTCATTTAATGATACCTTCTACCTAACCAGTATTATTCTGATAGCTATTCTTCCCCTTGCTTTCCTTATGAAAAGATCAAAAGAATTATCACCACAAAAATTCCACTAATTTACGTTTAATTCCCTTCTCAGACTAAGAAGGGCTTGTTTCGAGTTTCTCGAAACAAGCCCTTTGATAAGTTTTATCTGATTTATCCCACGAAGCTTGGTAATTTCATCAGAGGACGGACCAATCTCTTAATAGCTGCAACCATTGTAATTCCTAAACCATTCTCTGCTGCATATTTCCAATATTTTTGTGGATCATCAATTACAAGGAATATTGTTCTTACAGAATCTGCATTAAGTAGCTGTGCCTTTGGATAAACAGCCTTGAGCTCATTTAGCTTCTTTTTGGCCATATCAAGCATCCTCTCACGGTCACCAAAGTTCATTGCGCCTGTAGGGCAGGCCTTCACACAGGCTGGTAAAAGCCCCTCCCTGATTCGGTTAATGCACATATTGCACTTTGCCATTATCTGGGTTTTCTCATCCCACCGTGGAATATCCCACGGACAGGACTCCCTTATCTTCTTAAAATCTTCCTGCTTTACTTTTATCTTTGGATCATAAAGCACAGCGCCTGTTTCTTCACAGCGCGTGATAGCTTTAGAACCTAATGAGATGGCTGTGTACATACATGGTGGTTCGAGACAGTGCCTGCACTGGTCTGTAAAAAAATACCAGTTAGGTTTCCCATTTACCTCTACCTCACTGAACCTGACAACCTTCCATGTATTAAAAGACAGGTCTTCAGGGTTTTGATGATTTCCGCGCTGATATGTTTTTGTTCCTTTCAGGTTCCACCATGCCTTGTCTGCTATCTGGCATCCTCTACAAGCAGTGCATCTAGATGTATCTATGAAAAAGGATTTCCCTGCCATTTACATCACCTCCCTTTACCTTTTGCAGGTAGTTTTTCTACATTGACCAGAAATGCCTTATATTCTGGGATTGCAGTATTAGCATCACCAATAGTGGGAGTGAGAAGATTAGCACTTTCCCCTTCATCCTTTGGTACAAGCCATCCATAATGAAACGTCATCCCTACCTCATGTATCGTCAGACCGGCAACTTTAAGGGGTTTCCAGCGCTTGGTAACCATGGCTACTGCTTCCACTTTTCCTCTCGGAGATGAAACTAAAACACGATCTCCGTTTTTGATTCCCCTGAGCTCAGCAAGCTCCTCGCTCAACTCAACATACATCTGGGGCTCTGTCTCCAAAAGCCAGGGCTGGTATCTGGTCATCAAACCCGTCTGCCAGTGTTCTGTAACCCTATATGTCGTTGCAACAAACGGGTATCTTGGATCACAAGTGGTGAATTTATAATCCTTGAAGAGAGCTGTTGTAGGGTTAATCCTCTGTGAAGAGAGTGGGTTCTTTTCAATCGGGCATTCCAGTGGTTCATAATGTTCAGGAAATGGCCCGTCAGCCATACCAGGACCAAAGATTGAGGCTACTCCATCAGGCTTCATTATAAAAGGTAATTTCCCTCCTTCAAGACCCATTGGAGGTGCGGGCCCATCCGGCACATCTCCAACCCATTTCTTCTCTGTTGCATCCCATTTTATAACTGCTCTCTTTGTATCTAAGGGATTCCCTTGTAAATCAACAGAGGCACGGTTATAAATGATTCTGCGATTAACAGGCCAAGCCCAGGCCCACTTTGGAAATATGTTTGCCGTAGCAAGTGGGGTCTTATCCCTTCTTGCCATCATGTTACCAGCCTCAGTGTAGCTACCAGAGTATATCCAGTTACCACTGGATGTACGGCCATCAGCAAGGAGAAACAGAAAAGATGGAACCAGTGTTCCTTTCTTGTAAGCTTTCTTATCAAATGGATGTTCTGGTATATCCTCAAGGAAGTAACCATTGATATCCTTTGCAACCAGATGAAAATCAACCTTTCCTGCTTTTTCATAGTCCCATTTAAGTTTTAGAATCGGATCAGGAAATGCACCCTTTTCCTTCTCATAAAGAGCTTTCACTTCCATATAAATTTCATGGATTATCTGGCCATCAGATTTTGATCCACCAATTGGGTCTATAGCCTTGTAACGCCACTGTGCTGTTCGAGCGCTATCTGATAAACTTCCTTCTTTTTCAACATAACTACAGGATGGGAGCAGAAAGACTTCTGTTTTAACCTCCTTCGGCTCCATCCCTGGACCCTTCCAGAAGTTTGTTGTCTCACTCTCAAAGATATCAACTGCAACCATCCAATCCAGTTTTGAAAGTGCCTCCCTTGACCGATTTGCATTAGGGAGGCTACAAGCAGGGTTCATACCAAGGCAGATGAAACCAGAGAACTTCTCTTTAAGTATTTCATCGAACATAAATAGAAATGAGGCATTCTGGCCATCATCTAACTTTGGCAACCATTGATAACCGAATCCGTTTTCTTTTGTTGCATTCTCGCCATACATGGACTTTAGAAAACTCACAATATACTTTGGTCTGTTTCCCCACCAGTTTACGCTCCGAGGTTCTGCTGTCTTGGGAGTATTCTTTTCATTATAATTCTCGAGACTGACATCGGAGGACCTGGGGGATGGATTGTACCCTGGTAGAATATGAAAAAGTAGTGCATGATCTGATATACCTTGAACATTAGATTCACCTCTGAGGGCGTTCACGCCACCTCCGGCTAACCCCATGTTGCCGAGAAGCAATTGAACAATAGATGCTGCACGGATGTTCTGAGTGCCCACAGTATGCTGTGTCCAGCCCATTGCATAAAGAACCGTCCCAACCTTGTCAGGTTTGCATGTTGCAGCATAGGCTTCATAAACTTTAATCAGATCTTCCTTTGGCGTCCCTGTAATATTTGAAATAGTATCTAAGTCATAGCGTGAATAAAATTTTTTCATGAGCTGATAAACACACCGCTCGTTCTGAAGAGATGGATCTTTCTTAGGAATTCCTTTCTCGTCCTTTTCAAAAGCCCAAAAAGATTTATCGTATGACCTCTTTTCTGGATTATATCCTGAGAAAAGTCCATCTTTAAAATCATATTTTGGATTAACAATAAAGGAAGCATTGGTATTATTAATAACATAGTCTTTCTGAATAAGGTCTTTCTCAAGGATATAATTGATCATACCACCAAGAAATGCGATATCCGTCCCTGAGCGAAGAGGCGCATAAATATCTGCTTTGGCTGATGTCCGAGTAAACCTCGGATCAACATGTATTATTTTCCCTCCCATGTCTTTTGCCCTGAGAATCCATTTCATTGCTACGGGATGGTTTTCTGCAGGATTGCTCCCACAGATTAAAACACAGTCGCTGACACCTATATCTGTCCAGCTATTGGTCATTGCCCCGCGACCAAACGACTCTGCCAGAGCCGCTACAGTGGGGCTGTGTCAGAGACGCGCCTCGAATTCTATATAGACTATGCCAAGAGAACGAAGAAATTTCTGATAAAGCCAGCCTTCTTCATTATTAATATGGGCACTACCTATTGCGGCTATGCCGTTACAACGATTAACCACCTCTCCTTTAGCATTTTTCTCAACAAAGCTCTTATCTCTGCTCTTTTTAATCCTCTTCGCAATTTCCTTCAGTGCCCACTCCCAGGACTTTTTCTCCCATTTAGAACTATATGGTGCACGATACATGACATTCTTAAGCCGCTTTGTATTGGTAACCAATCCATAAGTAGATGCACCTTTGGCACAAAGAGAGCCCTCGCTTGTTGGATGATCAGGATCGCCTTCGATATTGATAACCTTTCCTCCGCTTGTATGAACAATCTGTCCGCAACCTACTGAACAGTAACAACAAATGGATGTCGTCTCCTTTGCATCTTTGATCCTGAGCTCAGCAGCATAAGACTGAACAGGGGTTAGGTCAAGTCCAAGCTGGCTTAAGGCTACCCCTGCTACAGTAGCCCCGGAAATCTTAATAAAATCCCTTCTTGTAATCTTCATAAGCTTCAACCCCCTTTCTTAAAGAGTAAAGATTAAAAACATACCTCCTTTCTTTTTGATTTTGATTAAAAATAGTTTAAGATTAGTAAATATTGACAGGTCATATTGATGGTCTAAATTAAAATACATAGACCTCTTTTGAGAATTTATACTATACCTGAATATTAATGTCAAGTTTAAAATTTCATTTATTGTTTATAAACATTCTTTACTCAATAGGTTTATAATATAATTGCTTCACATTATAATTTTTTGTGATTCAAAAAAATAAATTACATTAGTGGGGGATAACATGAAATTTTTTATTGATACTGCGAACATTGAAGAAATAAAAAATGCATGGTCTCTTGGTGTTATAGATGGTGTAACAACAAATCCATCTCTTATATCAAAAGAAGGAAGAGAGGCTGTATCATTACTAAAAGAAATTTGCAGTATCGTTAATGGTCCTGTGAGCGCTGAAGCAGTGAGCATGAATTATGATGAGATAGTAAAGGAGGCTGAGTTTTTATCTAAGATTCATGAAAATATCGTTGTAAAAATTCCTATGACAGAGGATGGATTGAAGGCGGTTAAAAGGCTTTCATCGGTTGGTATCAAGACAAATGTAACCCTTATCTTCTCTCCGACTCAGGCATTGCTTGCTGCAAAGTCCGGTGCTACATATGTGAGCCCCTTTGTCGGAAGACTTGATGACATCAGTCATTATGGAATGGTTATAGTCAATGATATTGTCGATATATTTGAAAACTATATGTTTAAAACAGAGATAATTGTAGCAAGTATAAGAAATCCCCTCCATGTGCTGGAGGCTGCAAAGATGGGTGCACATGTTGCAACTATCCCTTATTCTGTTATAATACAAATAATTAAACATCCTCTCACTGATATAGGCATCGAGAGGTTTTTAAAAGATTGGGAAAAAGTTCCTAAGAAACATTGATGAACAGAGATATCGGTGTTCATTTATAAAAGTATGCAAACATTTGAGAGAATAGAAAATGCCAATATACGAATATAAATGCAGCAACTGTAGTGAAGATTTCGAGAAGCTCATCTTCGGAAATCAGAAAGTTAGATGTCCAAAATGTAATTCTGAGGATATAAAAAAGAAATTTTCTGTCTTTTCAGCCTCAGGCACTGAGAAACCGCTTGCTGGTACTTCTGGCTGTACATCCTGCACCAAGAGTACCTGTAGTTCTTGTAACTAAAGTACTTCATTCAGGCTGTTTAAAGGGGTTCTCCCTCATTACACGGCTGAGCCTTAAGGGCTTGCCTTCCATCACAAAGATAGTCAATCCTCTGTCTTCTATTTTTTTGCCCTTCACACTCCATATACCACTCCACGTAAGATTCAGATATACAGTTGAATCCTCTATCTCAACTTTTCTTGGGGAAAAAGTCAACTCTGCATTGTCAAAACTCTTCATTACTTCAATAATCTCTCTATATCCATCCTTTGTAGAGTTTCTCTGAATAGTTATACGATCATTTTTAATATAGGCATTTTTTATAACCTCAGCGAGTTTAAATGCCTCCTGAGCAATTCTTGCCTCTTCAGAAACAGGTTTAATTTCCTTCTTTCCACAAGAAGAAAGGATTAATAATATAATTAAACTGCATAATATATTTCGCATAATGCTAACCGACTTAAATATCAATATTCCTTGCCTCGAGTGCGTGTGTGGTAATAAACTCCCTTCTCGGGTCAACCTGATCACCCATAAGAACTGTGAATATCTCATCTGCCTGAACAGAGTCCTGTATATTAACCTGAAGGAGTGTCCTCTTCTCAGGGTCCATTGTGGTCTCCCAAAGCTGTTGGGGGTTCATTTCACCAAGGCCCTTATAGCGTTGAATTGTAAGACCTTTTTTTGCTGTTGTAAATATAAGTTCAAGTAATGAAGAAGTATCTGCTAATTCTTTCATCCCTTCTCCTGTCTGTATTTTATATGGCTTTTCTCCAAGATCTCTAATAATAGAGTAAAGATTCTCTAACTCCCTGAATTCTGGTGATGTAATAAAGTTCGTATCAAGGTTCAATTTATAGTTTTGCTTTCTAATTTCGACTCCATACGTCTGATGTTCTTCATCAAGTTGGATCTCCCCAATAAATACGCCTTTTATATTTTCCTTTATAGGTCTGAGAATTTCTTCTAACATCTTCTCATCTTTAAGTATATTCTTATTTATTCCGGTTGAAAGTAGAAATAGTAAAAGTTCTGGATCTCTTCTCCTTCTCTCAAACCACTCTAATATGCGCTGGAACCTGTAAAGTCTCTTCAAATATGGAATGAGTGCTTTTCCCCTTACCGCCTGTCCTTTTATTGGAATCTGAATTTCATCTGATGCAAGCTCAAAAAGCATATTCTGCATCTCTATCTCATTCTGTATATATTTTTCTGTCTTTCCTTTCTTAACCTTGAAAAGAGGTGGCTGTGCAATATAAAGATAACCCCGTTCTATTATCTGTGGCATTTGTCTGTAAAAAAATGTTAGAAGTAAGGTCCTTATATGTGCGCCATCAACATCAGCGTCTGTCATAAGTATAATCTTATGATATCGAATCTTTGAGATATCAAAATCCTCTGGACCTATCCCTGTGCCCAATGCTGTTATCAGAACTCGAATCTCCTCCGAAGTAAGCATCTTGTCGAATCTTGCTTTTTCAACGTTCAATATCTTTCCGCGCAAAGGAAGTATTGCCTGTGTGCGCCTATCTCTTCCCTGTTTTGCAGAACCACCTGCAGAATCACCCTCTACAATAAATAACTCGCTCATTGCAGGGTCTTTTTCTGAACAGTCTGCAAGTTTTCCAGGTAAGCCTGAGTCCTCAAGTGCACCTTTCCTTCTCGTAAGTTCTCTTGCTCTCCTTGCTGCCTCTCTTGCACGTGCTGCCTGAATCGCCTTTTCTACAATCTTCCTTGCGACAGAAGGATTTTCTTCAAAATATGTTCCAAGACCTTCATTCACAATTGATTCTACAATCCCTTTGACCTCGCTATTTCCGAGCTTCATCTTTGTCTGACCCTCAAACTGTGGTGACATAAGTTTTACATTTACAACCACGGTCAATCCTTCTCTTATATCTTCACCGATAAGCGCCTCTTTACCGTTTTTTAAAAGCCCTGATGAAATCGCATAGCTATTCACCGTCCTTGTAAGGGCTGATTTTAATCCAATTAGATGAGTCCCTCCTTCCTTTGTGTTTATATTATTTGCATAGGTAAAGATCGTCTCGGTATAGCCGTCGTTATACTGAAGGGCTATCTCAACGATAACGTCCTCTTTCTCACCCGATATGTAAATAGGTTTAGGATGAAGGGTTGTTTTATTCTTATTTAGGTGTTCAACAAAAGATACAATACCTCCGCTGTAAAGAAAGACCTGTTTTTTCTCTGTCCTTTCATCACTATGGGTTATTTTCAGTCCCCTATTTAGAAAAGCAAGTTCTCTCAACCTTTGTGCCAGAATATCGTAACTAAAATCAAGTACTTCAAATATTTCAGGATCAGGCTTAAAAGTAATCTTTGTTCCCCTCCCTTTTGTCTTACCTACAACATTAAGTGGGCCTTTTGGTATTCCCCTTTCATAATGCTGTTGATAGACATTCCCATTCTGTTTTATTTCTACATCAAACCATTCTGAAAGTGCATTAACAACAGAGACACCGACCCCATGTAATCCACCTGATATCCTGTATGCCTTTGATTCAAACTTACCACCTGCATGCAACTCTGTTAAAGCTATCTCTGCTGCTGTCCTTCCTTCAGGGTCTCCGGGGTGAGGGTCTGTCGGTATTCCTCTTCCATCATCAATAACTGTACAGCTTCCATCATGGTGAATAATCACCTCAATATTTTTACAATAACCTGCAAGAGATTCATCCACACTATTATCGACAACTTCGTAAACAAGGTGGTGAAGCCCTTCTGTTCCTGTTGAACCGATAAACATAGCTGGTCTTTTCCTTACAGCTTCAAGTCCCTTGAGTATCTTTATGTCTTCAGCAGTATATGACTCTTTTTCTTCCAAAACTAATCCTTTTTATATTCTCATTGGCATTATTACGCATTTATAATTCTCATCTTCCTCTCTGCCTGAGGCGGGGCAAAGGAGAGTAGAACTTAGCGGATCCTGTATCTCGAGCATAACATTCTCTGAGTTGATAGCGCTAAGGGCTTCTATGAGATATCTCGCATTGAACCCTATACTCAAGTCCACTCCACCTGAGGAAGATGATGTGGACAAGATTGCGAGCTCTTCTTTTGCCTCACCAATATCTGGATTGGATGATAAAATCGTAAGAATATTATCCCCGAAATCAATCCTGACAGCATTTGCCCTTTCCCTTGACATAACAGATACCCTGCGTAAAGCCTTTATAAAGGCTTCTCTATTCAATGATATCTTTATTTCATTTGATAGAGGTATTACCTGCTCGTAATTAGGATATGTCCCCTCTATAAGCCTTGTGAGAAACTTTATTCCTGATACATTAAGAAGAATATAGTTTTTGCCTATATAAATTTTTACCTCTTCCTCTTCCTCCCTATTCAGTCCGCCTGAGGAGGATAAAAATCTCCTTATTTCAGAAAGTGCCTTTTTAGGAACAATCATCTTCCTTTCTGTATACTGTGGAATGGTTTCTGCCTTCGCACTCCGCACAAAACATAACGCTTTTATGAGTGCGAGTCTATGTCCATCTGTTCCAACAACAGTAAGTATGTGCTGCATTCTATGTTCTGCGTCATGCTTACTGCCGTTCTTTTCTGCCAGTCCGCTTAAGGCAGTCACATGAAAAAGTAGACCATTTAGGGTATATCTGGTATCACTTTCTCCAGCAGAATAAATCGTCTTTTCAATCATTTCATGTAATTGTGAAGATGCTATATCTATCTCTTCTATCTCCTCTCCTTCTATGCCTGAGGTGGGTGATAACTCTGGCCATACTGGAAATTCATTTGGGGGCAGGCATGCTAACCTAAAATTACTATTCCCTGCTATGACTTTTATCCACTGCTCATCAATACTTTCAAAAAATAAATCTCCTTCAATTTCTCTAACGATCTCAAACAACTTCCTTGCAGGAATACATATCTTTCCTTCTTCTTTAAGTTCTATATCTATAGGTTCCTTTAAAGCTGTCTCAAGATCTGTTGCAATTATATAAGAATCTTTTTTTTCAGCGGATAGAAGAAAGTGGCTTAATATAGGCATTGTGTTTTTTTTCTCAACAATGTTCTGTATGTTAGATAGCTTTTCCTGCATTTCTTGTTTTGTAACACTGAATTTCATATCTCCTCCTCATTAAAGCCTATTAAAAACATTAATTTATAACCTTATACATTGCTTTTTTAGGTAATGAACATAAACCTCAGGTGGATCAAAATCACATAATATGCTTTTAAATGAGTTAATATTTAAGTTCCATTATATTTTTTAATGTATTAAATTTTTATGGTTTTGCCTTACGCATAAGGTTATCTATCAATCTATTAAATGTCTCATCTTTTGACCGTTTTTCTTCTACCTGCTTACATGCATAAATAACAGTTGCATGGTCTTTGCCACCAAATGCTTTTCCTATATCACTTAATGACATTTCTGTAAGTTTCTTAGTGATATACATAGCTATCTGTCTCGGAAGTGCTACTTCTTTTGTTCGTTTCTTCGCTTTTATATCGGCTACTTTAAGTCCGAAGTAGTCACAGACAATCTTCTGAATAGTTTCCCATGTTATAGGCTTTTCATCCTCCTCAATAATATCTTTAAGTATACTTTTAGCCATATCGCTGTCAATAGGTCTACCAGTTAGTGAAGCCTGAGCCCCAAGACGTATAAGGCAACCTTCCAATTCCCTTATATTAGACCTTATTTTGGATGCGAGATAATATGCAACCTCATCTGGTAAATTTATTCTTTCACTTTCAGCTTTTTTAAGTAATATTGCTATCTTTGTTTCTATCTCTGGGGGTTGTATATCTGCAATTAACCCCATGCTAAATCTTGACCGTAGTCTGTCAGTAACTGCTGTTATCTCTTTTGGTGGTCTATCACTCGAAACAACTATCTGTCTTTGTCTTTCATATAAGGTATTAAATGTATGAAAGAATTCTTCTTGAGTTGCTGTTTTGTTTGCTATAAATTGGATATCATCGAGAAGAAGGACATCAAGGTTTCTGTATCTTTCTTTAAATTCTCCCATCTTGTCATGTCTTAAAGCTGATACAACTTCATTAGTAAATTGTTCAGATGAAACATATAGAACAGATAAGTTTGGGTTTTTATCAATAACTGCATTTCCTACAGCGCTTATTAAATGGGTCTTTCCAAGACCGACACCACCATATATAAATAAAGGATTATATATTTTTCCTATAGTTTCTGAAACAGATTTTGCTGCAGCCTGTGCAAACTGGTTGCTTGGACCAACAACAAAGTTTTCAAATGTATATTTAGGATTAATATAAATGCCTTTATGCGCAAGTAGTTTTCTTCTACTCTCTATCTCCATATTTATTCTTTCAGATTCAAAATCTATCTTTTCCTCAGTTATCTTATAATTTACATTTATATGGGTTCCTAAAACACTTCCTATTGACTCAGAAATCAGATCGGGATAATTGTCTTCTATCCAGTCTTTAAAGAATCTATTTGGAATGTCTATTATTGCCTCCTGACCTTTTATTTGTAAAATTCTTATAGGTATGAACCATAGCTCTGTTACACTTTTTCCGACCTTATTCTCTATTTTTTTGAGGCTACTTTGCCACAATTCTTCTAAATACATTTTAATTTACTAACATTTTATTAACAATTGTTGATAACTTATTATTGGAAGGTTTGTAATTATAATCAATGTCAGTATTAATACCAAGAAAATGTTATTTTCGTATTCATTATATTGTTACAAATTAAACCAACATAAAAATGTCAAAAATGATTAACATATTTAAACATCTTTCAAACACATTTAAATTACTCTAACTATAACAAAAAACTACTTTTTAACAAATAAACATCAATCTTATACTACTACTAAACTTTTTTTTATTTTTTAAGAGTTATAGAATCCTCTTTCTTACATTCCTTTTAAGATACGCCTTTATAAATCTATCTATATCTCCATCAAGAACTGCATCTACATTGCCTGTTTCTATACCTGTTCTATGATCTTTTACAACCCTATATGGATGTAATATATATGACCTTATCTGGCTACCCCAAGCAATGTCTTTTTTATCGCCAATTATATTCTCCATCTTCTTTTCTTGTTCCTTCACCCTTATGTCATATAAGCGAGACCTTAATACCTTCATAGCAATAGCCTTATTTTTATGCTGAGATCGTTCATTTTGGCAACTAACAACGATACCTGTGGGAATATGAGTTAGCCTAACCGCAGAAGATGTTTTATTCACATGTTGACCTCCTGCACCTGAAGCCCTGAATGTTTCTATCTTTATATCATTATCTTTTATCTCTATATTAATATCTTCTTCTACCTCTGGGTATACAAGAATAGCGACAAAAGATGTATGTCTCCTTTTACCTGCATCAAAAGGGGATATTCTTACAAGCCTGTGAACACCTGCTTCTGCTTTTAGGTAACCATATGCAAAAGGACCCGCAAATGTTATGGTAGCACTCTTTATACCTGCCTCATCTCCGGGCTGAAGTTCAACAACCTGAGTATTGAATTTATGTCTTTCAGCCCATCGCAAGTACATTCTCATAAGCATTTGTGCCCAGTCCTGACTTTCGATTCCACCGGCTCCGGGATGGATTGTTAGAATAGCATTATTCTTATCAAGCTCTTCTGATAGGAGGTTTTGAATCTCCAATAAATCTATCTCTGATCTTAAATCATTAAATTCCTTTTGAAAATCTGCCAAAAATAGGGAACCGCTTTCTTCTTCAAGTATCCCTATAGATTCCTCAAGATAAGATATTTTGTTACACAGTGATTCATATTTAAAAACTATATCCTCAAGACGCGATTTTTTCTTAAGAAGTTCCTTCGTCTTTTCAGGAGATGACCATACCTTCTCACTAATAAGCTCTTTTTCTATTTTTTCAATCTCCCCTTTTAAGTTATGGACATCAAAGATAACCTCTTATAGACTCAACCTTACTTTTTAGAAAAGAGAGTTCCTTCTTGATTTCTTCTTGTATAAGCATATTTCCTACTTCTCCTTAATATATCTTTCTTATCTTACCAAATGTATCGGCCAAAAAGATGATTGAAATAACGATACATATGTATGAAAAGATGTCTCCATATTTAGAATAAAAAGTAATTTTTTGATCTGTCATTAAATCCATTGTGATGACAGCATATTCAAAAAGACCAGTTTTTGATAATATCCTGCCATTACTATCTACGAAACCCGATATTCCTGTATTTGCTGCTCTTAATAAGGGCTTCCTATTTTCTACTGAACGGAAGACGGACATCGTAAAATGCTGGTATGGTCCAGATGTCCTTCCAAACCAAGCATCATTAGTTATATTTACCATAAAGTCGCCACCTTTTATAAAAAATTTTCTAACAAGCCCCGGGAATATCATCTCATAACATATAAGAGTTGCAAATTCCTTTGAATTAATTTTTGCTTTCAAGTGCTGATTTCCTTGAATATAGTCCCCAATACCGAAAACAAGTTTATCTATAAAAAAAAGCAGTTTTCTAAGAGGAATATACTCTCCAAAAGGAACTAAATGTATTTTATCATAAGTATATGATACTATTCCATTTCTATCAATAAGTAAAGCACTATTAGATAGATAAAACCTCCCCTTTTCTTTTGCTTTTATAAGGATACTGCCAAACAGTAGAGGTGTATTAATCTGACTTTGAAAGTCAAAAAGCTGTTCTGTATAATCTTTGTCACTTCCGAAGTAAAAAGGGACCGATGTCTCTGGCCATATAATTATGGAAGGAGATGACTGAAAGGCCTTAAGAGTCAGGTTTTTATATGTATTAAAGACCTCCCGTTGATAAGAAGGCTCCCATTTTTTGTCTTGCTCGATATTTCCTTGAATTATACTTGCTCTTATTGGTTCACCCTCTCTCTTTTCTTTTAGCCTCCACTGCCCGTAAATCAATGAGGAAATAATGAGTACAAAAAGTATCACCAACCCTATTATCGTCTTTGAAAGGGGCAAAAGGGGCATATCTCTGAGACGCTTTCTTACTATGATAACTTCTGTAATTGCATTATTAAATGCAACAACAAGAAAAGAAACACCATAGATGCCTGTAATATCTGAAATTTGAATTATGTGTAGAAACTTATATTGTGTATAACCAATGATTGACCATGGAAAGCCGGTGAATAAATATGAGCGTAAAAACTCAAGAGCTATCCATAAAAAAGGTGCAAAGAAGAGGTTTTGGAAATTTGAATTTCTATTATGCAGTGCAAATAAAGACGCAAATAACCCTGTGTAAAGACTGAGATATAGGCATAGTAAAAAGACTATGGCGATACTGATAATAAAAGGTAAACCCCCGTAATGGTTAATTGAATGATAGATCCAGTATTGTGTTCCAAAAAAATAGGGGAGGCCCAAAAAGATACCTATAAAAAAGGCTTCTTTCGGGCGTTTGTTATAAAGAGATAGTAGAAAAGGAACTAACGCAACCCATGCAATATAATAAAAATCTATTCTCGGATAGCAAAGAACAAGAAGAATCCCGGACAGAAATGCGGGAGAATATATTTTTAATTTATTCGTAAAATTCATATCTGCTACATTTTGTAAATTTTAGTATAAAAATATACTGGTCAGTATTTTACCCATTAGTATATAAACTCAGCAAATCTGAGGAGTAGGTTAGGGGTAATTTGAGACAAACGATGCGTAAAAAGCTTAGGACAATCCAAAATTATTAAATTCATGATATTTTATATTTATTGAAAATCATAGAAAAGTAAAATAAAATAATCTTATAAACTTCCTTTTAAAAACAAAAATGGGAAAAGAAAAATGCTGGGAATTTTTTAGATGTGGAAAAGAGGTTTGCCCAGCATATAAGTCTCGTAACCTCAGGTGCTGGCTTTTTACAGGAACACTTTGTCGAGATTCATTTCAAGAAAAATTCATAGAAAAAATAGAAATGTGTATTGATTGTGAGATATTTAATAGAAATTTAGATGTTCCAAGCATGAGAAATACTTGCGAAATTTTTAATGATCAATTAAAGGAGTATAGACGAATTGTTGACGAGAGAGATAGAGAGCTGGAAAATATCGGTATAGAATTATCAATTGGATTATCCGAAGTTTTTGAGGCACTAAAAATGATTTCCGAAGGTGATCCTTTAGTCAGAGTACCTGAAACTTCAAACATAGAATTGATTAGTAAACTGAAACATCTGGTTAACTTAACAGCACAGAATATTGAAGAAATTGTTGAACTATCCCATGAATTTGCCATCGGTCTTGCTGAACATTTTGATGTATTGCATAGGGTTTCAAGGGCTGACCTCAATGCGCGTGTTTCTGATAATTCAAATAATGAACTTTTAAAAGCACTGGGAAGGGTAACAAACCAGATGATAGCGAGTGTATCCAGAGAAATCAACGAGCGTAGGAAGGCAGAAGAAGAACTTCGCCAGAGTGAAAGAAAGTACAGGGTATTGATTGAAAACCTACCACAAAAGATATTTCTTAAGGATAGAAATAGTGCATATATTTCATGTAATGAAAATTATGCCAGAGACCTGGGCATAAGCCCCCAGGAAGTCATCGGGAGGAATGATTACGATTTTTTCACAAAAGAGATAGCAGATAAAAATTTAGAGGAAGACAGAAGAACCATGGAATTAGGAAGGGCGGAGGAGATAGAGGATAAATACATAATTGATGGCGAAGAAAGGTTTATAAAGATGATCAAGATACCGGTCAAAGACGAAGAAGGAAAAATTATCGGGGTCCAGGGAATTTCCTGGGATATAACCAGTCGAAAAAAGGCAGAGGAGGCACTGCGGGCTTCTGAAGAAAAATATAGAGTTGTTTTCGAGACCACTGGAACAGCTATCATTATAGTTGAAGACGATATGATATCCATGGTAAATACAGAATTCGAAAAGCTATCAGGTTATTCTAAAGAAGAAGTTGAAGGCAAAAAAAGCTGGAGAGAATTCATAATAAAAGAGGATTTAGAGAGAATAGATAAATATTATATCTTATATAAGATTGACCCACATTTTGTTCCAGATACATATGAAGTTAGAGCTTGTGATAGATATGGAAATATTAAAAATATTTTTATGAGAATCGCTTTAATACCTAATACAAAGAAGATGGTAGTATCTCTTTTAGATATTACAGAACATAAGAAGGCGGAGGAAAAACTCAGGATATCTTTTAAGGAAAAAGGAATACTTTTGAGAGAGGTTCACCATAGGACAAAAAACAACCTTCAGGTGATTTTGAGTTTACTCGACCTCCAGTCTCTAACCATAGGTGATAGAAAGATGTTGGGAGCCATAAAAGATATTCAGAATAGAATTAGATCAATCTCTATGGTACATGAGAAGCTCTATCAATCAAAGGATTTATCAAATGTGAATCTAAAAGATTATGTTCAAGAACTTGCAGATGCGCTTTTGAAAAGCTACGAAGGGAGCAAACACAGAATATCTTTAATACTAGATATTGATAATATTTTCATATCTCTTGATACTATTACCACATGCGGTTTGATTATAAACGAATTGTTATCAAATTCATTAAAATATGCCTTCCCGAATAATAGAAAAGGCAAGATCAAATTAGCACTTCGTAAAATTGGCAGAGAGGGAATAGAACTTCAGTTCAGCGATAATGGCATTGGCTTACCCGAGGGTTTAGATTTCAAAAATACAAAATCACTCGGACTGAAGCTTGTACAATGGTTAGCAGAGGATCAATTAGATGGAGAAATAATATTGAATAAGGAAGAAGGGACAGAGTTTTTAATAAAATTTAGGGAACTAACAAGAAAGTAATGAAAATTGGAAATGAGAAAACGAAGGGATATTGCAAAGACAAAAATCTTAATCGTTGAAGACGAAATTATTACTGCCATGAGTTTGAAACAACTCTTTGAACATTGGGGTTTAGGAAAATGTAAACAGGCATCTTCAGGAAGGGAGGCGTTCGAGAAAATGATAAGCGAAAAGCCTGATATTGTGCTTATAGATATTCACCTTAAAGGAGAAATAAACGGAATCGAGACAGCCAGACAATTACAAGCAAATTCTCGAGTGCCTATTATTTTTATAACGGGATATTCTGATGAGGAGACGATAAAAAAAGCAGATAAAATAAAACCGGTCGCTTATTTTGTAAAACCCTTAGATTTTTATAAATTAAGATCTACTATAGAATCGGTTGTAAGTAAGAAAAAAAGGAATCTGAAACAAAAAAAGAGTAGTAATCTGTAAAGGTATATTCAAAAAGTCTCTTTGTAGCCTCTCTACTTAAATACTCAATTAAGGGAATATCGTTGCTGTCCAAAATATTCTATATAATTCTATGCTAAGTTGAGCGATTATTTAGTAAAAACCTTAATTAATCAAACCATTTTGAGAAAAGTGTAATCACCTAACAAGTGTCATTGTCCGACTTGATCGGACAAT
>JACAEY010000106.1 GCA_013388605.1 Nitrospirota bacterium
AAGTAAAAACTTTCCTGGTGTTATTAGTTAGTCTCTTTTGAGATTGGGAGGAAGATTTTGAAAAATCAAGGGAAGAACATTTTTCCAATATACTTTAGCCTTCTCATAATCTTCATCCCTCTGAATCTCTATGCAGCAAATTTATTTTCTATCCAGGTTGGTGCATTTTCTTTAGAAAAAAATGCCATGAACCAGGTTGAATATCTTAAGACCCATGGAATCAGATGCATTATCAATAAAGTAAGGGGTATGAACACGGTTAATTGTGGTGAGTTTACAAGTCAGACAGATGCTTCAGACCTTAAGATGAGGTTATATTACCTCGGATACAAAGATACAATGATTGTATCTCTGCCAGATAAGCAATCAAATCAATCAATAAGTGCACAGCCTCCTCAGCATGATGTTACTGACAAAAAAGAAGATGTAAAGGAGGATTTAGAAAATCTTATAGAGAAGACAGAAGAAGTTACTCAAACTGAGAGGATTGATATAAAAGATATACCAGTGCCTGCTGTAAGTGACTATCTTGTTGGCAGTCAAGATGTATTAAGGATTTCAGTGTATGAACACCCTGACCTCACAACCACCGTCAGGGTTAGTGAGGATGGCAAGATTACATTCCCTCTTGTTGGTGAATTAGAGATTAAGAACCTCACAGTCCAGCAGATAGAGAAGAAGATAGCTAAGAGACTCTCAGATGGAATTATACCAAACCCACAGGTGACGGTCTTTGTGGAGCAGTTTAAAGGTGCCAGGGTAACTGTTATAGGTGAGGTTGCAAAGCCAGGTCAGTATGAGATTACAGGACCAACTACAGTAATAGAGGCAATCTCAATGGCTTTTGGTATGACAGAAAATGCAGGACATACAATAATGCTCTTTAAAAGGGTTTCTGAAAAAGAAAACGACCCAGAGTATCAAAAGGTTGCCATTGATGTTGATAGATTGTTCAAAGAAGGGGATCTTTCACTCAATTTTCAACTACAGAATGGAGATATTATCTATGTGCCAAAGATAGACTTCTTTTATATTTATGGTGAAGTAAATAGACCAGGAATCTACAGGTTAGAAAAAGGTCTCACAGTTAAGAGGGCTATATCAGTAGCAGGAGGTTTTACTCCAAAGGCAGCAAAAGGCAGGATTGAGATTACAAGGCGACAGGATGGTAAGGATATTGTTAAAAAGGCAGATATAAATGAACTTGTAAGACCGGATGACACAATAATGGTAAAGGAGAGTATATTCTGATATGAAACCCTATCAATACTGGAAGGTCATAAAAGAGAGAAAGTGGATTGTAATTATAGCATTTGTAACAACTGTATTGACCACATTCATCGGCTCACTCCTCTGGCCACCCCTTTATGAGGCAATAGCAACACTCGTCCTTGACTATGACAGTTCTAACCCTATGAACCTGAGCAATGTCCCAATGACAGGGCTGACACAATCTGTTGAATATATAAATACACAGGTGGAGATTATCAAGAGCAGGAGGGTTGCCGTTGATGTGATTGACCGCCTCGGTCTTGATAAACATCCTGAGGTCATAAGGAAATTCAATGAGGCAAAGGAAGGAAATCCCCTGTTTTTATGGAGAAGAGAAAATGACAATATGGATATCAGGACATGGCTTGCAGAGAGATTCCTATCAAGATATATAAAGGTAGAGCCTGCAAGGGATACAAGGTTCCTTTATATAAAATTTTATTCCTCTGACCCTAATTTTTCAGCAGAAGTTGCTAATACCTATGCAAAGGCTTATTCTGCATATAACCTTGAAATGAAGGTCCAACCTTTCAAAGAGGCAGGTCAGTGGTTTTCAGAAAAGCTAAAGGATGTTAAGTCAAAGGCAGATAAGGCGAGTGAGGAACTGAGAGAGTATCAGAAGAAGAAGGGTTTTGTTTCAATAGGAAGCGGTTACTATGATGATGCGCTCCAGAGGCTTGACCAGATTAACAGAGAGCTTGTTGATGCAAAGGCAAAGCTTTATGAGGCAACAGTAGCAATGAAGCGTGTTAACGAGAGTAAGGGTAATTATGAAAGCCTTCCAGAGGTTATTTCCAATGCATTTATACAGAACCTGAAGACAGAAAAGATCAGGCTTGAGATGGCGCTTTCAGAGCTCTCTGGTAAGGTAGGAAAGAAGCATCCACAATATATAAGACTCCAGTCAGAGTTACAGACAGTTAATACAAAACTGAATGCAGAGATAAAGAATATCATTGATGCAATAAAACAGGATTATGATTCGGCAAACTTAAGAGTTAATAATCTTCAGAAGGCACTCGCATCACATAAGAGCGAGGTATTGAATCTGAATATCTCAAGATATGAGGTTGACTCCCTCAGCAGAGAGACAGAGGCATTCAAAAACACATATGATACAGTCCTCCAGAAGTTCAATGAGTCTGCTCTGCAGAGTGATATTAACAGGACAAATGTATTTATCGTTGATATGGCTGTGCCACCAACAGAAAAATATAGCCCGAAGCTTAAACTCAATGTGGCACTTGCTGTGCTCGTGGGGCTCTTCTTAGGGATAGGTCTCGCATTCTTATTTGATTATCTTGATGATACAATCAAGTCTGAAGATGTAATAGAGAAGAATTTTGGTATCCCTGTATTGGGGACTATAAATCAATCCAACTCTGGTAGATGAGAGTGACAATGAGAAAGAATAACTCAAGGAGTTTAGTAAGAAAGGAAGAGACAAAAGATATCGGGACAATACTGATAGAGGCTGGTAAGCTAACGCCCTCTGAGCTTGAGAAGATAATTGAATTCCAGAAAAGATACAACCTCCTCTTTGGAGAGGCAGCAGTAAAACTTCATTTTTTAAAAGAGGAAGATGTAACATGGGCACTTGCTGTTCAATTTTCTTACCCATATTTGAAGAAAGGTGAGAACACTATCTCAAAAGAGGTAATCGCAATCCATGAACCATTCAGTCCACAGGTAGAGACGATAAGGACTATAAGAAGTGAGATGGTGCTTTCAGGAGTAGGAAGTAAGATAAAGACCATCGCTGTAATCAGTCCTGATGATGGAGAAGGAAAGACATTTGTATCATCAAATCTTGCTGCTGTTTTTGCTCAGCTTGGTTCAAAGACGATGCTCATGGACATAAATTTCAGAAGACCAAGAATTCATGAAATCTTCAACCTCAGGAATAACTGTGGTCTGAGCAGTCTCATTATAAGGAGGGCTGACCTAAGCCAGGCAGTCCAGTTCAGACTTATTCCATCTCTCCACATTATGCCTTCTGGTCCAAAGCCTCCCAATCCAGTAGAATTACTTGGCTGGCAGGAGACAAGGGAATTAATCTCATCAATAAAGAATCTATATGATGTTGTAATTATAGATACACCATCATTTTTAAAAAGCGGTGATGCTTTATTGATCTCAAACCTCTCAGATGCGGTCATCATAGTTGTCGCAAAGGGATATACAAAGGTTGACTCATTCGGTCAGGTAAAAAAACAGCTCGATAGTTCAGGTGTCCGTATTATCGGGTCTTTAATAAATGAGACAGGAAAAAAGGATAAGAAAATAGTTAACGGGCTTTCAAGTTGGCAGGTTAAGAGGCTTTTAAGATGGCGGGGGTTTAAAAGACAAAGATGGTTATCTTCATAATAATCACGGTATGGTTATTCTCAATATTAAATGTCCTTAAGATAATTAAGGGGATGGACGGAGTTGATTCTCTTTTGCTCGCTATTGCAATAACAGTTCTGACATTGAGATATAAAATAAGGCTGAAGAATAATGGTAAGAAGAAATTATCCATTTAAGACGGTTATGACCTGTAATGATGAAGAAGATTATAAGCCATGTTATTCTTGATACAATATATCTTAAAATCAGTGCATACCTTCTTCTATTAGCACTTTATATCCCTACATTTTATAAGTTGTTTTCTTATGGCTGGAGGGCTACTGACTATACCCACGGTCCTTTAATCCTTATTGTATTCATCTATCTTATCTTCAGGAAGAGGTATGTCTTTTACAACCCCCTTGATAACCATTTACATTTATCTTTCTTTTTACTCCTCTTTGCTGGCTCACTAATCTATGCACTCGGTGCCATATATAAGGTCGTTATGATAGAGTCCTTTTCACTAATCCCTGTCTTTTTAGGAACAACGGGTTTCCTTTTTGGTAAGGAGGCATTTAAAAATATCATTTTCCCTTCATCCTTTCTTTTGTTTCTCGTTCCACCTCCTCTCTTCTTCATTGACATGATTACCTCACCCCTCAAGTTCTTCGTAGCAGGTGTGTCAGAGTCCATCCTTAAAGTGGCAGGATATACAATGAGCAGAAATGGCGTTATACTCTCAATCGGTGATTACTCAATAGTCGTTGGAGATGCCTGTAGTGGTCTCCGCTCACTTATATCTCTCATGGCTGTTGGGGCTTTATATGCATATTTCCAGACAATACCAATTACAAGAAAGGTTCTGCTATTTATCTCCATAATACCAATAGCAATAATAGCTAATATAATAAGGCTTATTCTCTTTGCACTTATTACCTACCACTTTGGAGAGTCTGCTGGAGAGGGTTTTTTCCATTACTTCTCGGGAATCCTTATATTTATCCTCTCTCTTTTGAGCCTTGTCCTTGTTGATGTATTTATCATAAACAGGAGAAAGAAGAATGTCAGGTAATATAAAATCTATCATTGTGATATCCATTTTTATTGCTGTGGCATGTTTTATTATGTTTTATAAAGTTGAGAGGGTAGCACAGACATCAAAGGTGAACTTTGATTCAATACCAGAAGAGGTAGGTGAGTGGCAGATGGTCAGTGAAAAGACTGATATGAACCCATCAACATCGGAATTTCTGAACGACGTCTTATTCAGAACATATCAAAGAGGCGATGGAAAGACCATAATGCTCGCCATAGCATATGGAGCTGACCAGAAACAGAACTTCAGCATACATGTTCCAGAGGGATGTTACAGGGCAGCAGGCTTTGATGTTACATCAATGGGAGTGGTCAATTATCCAGATATTCCATATCTTGAACTGAAGAGATTGCTTATAATGGATAGAGAGAAGGCAGAACCCATGCAATACTGGGTCGTGCTTAATGGTAAGGTTATCACGAACCATTTTGAAAGAAAGATAAAACAGGTATACTATAGTCTCTTCAATGTTCAGGCAGGGGGTGTCCTTGTCAGGGTTTCCTCATTATCAGATAGTAAAGACTATCAGAGAGACTATGAGATGCAGAGGTCTTTTATCCTTTCTATGTATAAAACCTTAAACCCGGAATTAAGGAGGTTGATCTTTGGAGAAAGAATTTAAGCAGGATGATTATGGGCAGACCCTTTTCTGTTAAAGTATGGTGTCTTGCTTACGCTCAAATATCCTTTTTAGGAAGAATGAAGTGGGTTAATTTTATAAGGTGTCGTCATTATGTTTCTTCGGCATACAGCCATATTTAAAAATTTATTGGAAAGCAATGAATGGAGGTCTAAATGAAGATAGTAAACATCTTTCTTATTTTCACTCTTTTATTGATGGGCTGTGGTGGAGGCGATATTGCAAAGTCAAGCCAGGTTCTTGCAAAGGTTGATGGTAAAGAGATAACAATAAGTTACTTTGAGAGGCAGATAAAGAATCTCCCTGAATCAATCCAGAGGCTTTCTCTTGAGGGGGAAGGGAAGAGGGCACTACTTGAGGGTCTGATTAACAGGGAGATTCTTTATAAAGAGGCTGTTAAAAAGGGTATTAATAAAGATGCTGAAATTAAGAGAAGGCTTGAGGACATGGAGAAAGAGCTTGTGATTACTACCTTTATTCAGAGGGAATTCGGTAGCAAGTTGATGGTTGATGATAAAGAAGTAGAGGACTATTATAACAGCCACATAGATGAGTTCAGAAACAGGGAAGAGATAAGGATAAGCCAGATAGTTGTTTCAGGGGAGAAAGAGGCTGGTGATGTCCTTGAAAAAATCAAGCAAGGACAGGATTTTGAAGAACT
Source organism: Nitrospirota bacterium (assembly GCA_013388605.1). Lineage (GTDB taxonomy): Bacteria > Nitrospirota > Thermodesulfovibrionia > Thermodesulfovibrionales > SM23-35 > JACAEY01. Next base: position 6,001 of record JACAEY010000106.1, read on the forward strand.
TGCTTTTCGGTATTCTATTGATAGACCGAGTGCAATTAGAAAAGGTGATGTTGGTTACTACACTTATAATATGTTACCTGTTGAAATAAGAGATAGCGTATTCAGGCTGAAGGCTGGAGAGATAAGTGGCCCCTATAAGATGCCAGATGGCTATGAGATATATAAGATTACAGACAGGAGAACAGTCTCTTACTCATTTGACCAGATTAAGAACGCTATCAAGCTAAAGCTCATTGACCAGAAGATACAGGATTACCTGAAGACATACCTTGATGGATTGAAAAAGGACATGAAGATACAGATAAATGAGAACCTTTTAAAAAAATAGGCTTATCAGCTTGCCGGCTTGCCAGCTTGCATGCTTGCAGACCGCAGAGCATCTTTTTGATGCATTACTATACAGAATGGTTTGTTATCATGCCCAGCAAGCTGTGGAAGGTATATTAATGGTTTAAAGAGGTTCTGGGTTGAAAAGACAGGGGAAAAGAATGGCAATAGAAGTAAATGTCAAAATGCAAGACTTGACCCTAAAACATATAAAGACCATTCATTTTGAAAAAAATGCATAGGCTAAACATTGAACAAGGTATTAGCAAGACGCAAAGACCTATTGATAATCTCTCTCAGAGAGTTGTTAGAGGTGGCTTTTGGGTATTTTCACTCAGGATAATTCAGCAACTTTTTAATTTTGTAAGACTTGTAATTCTTGCCCGTATTCTTGCACCTCACGATTTTGGTTTGATGGGTATAGCTCTCCTGACGTTAGCGACATTAGAAACTTTTTCTCAAACAGGTTTTCAAGCTGCCTTAATCCAGAATAAAAAAGATATTAGGCCATACCTTGATGTCGCTTGGACTATACTAATTTTGAGAGGTTTTATTTTATTCATAATTCTATATTTTATAGCTCCTTATAAAGCAGTTTTCTTCAAGGTGCAGGATGCAAAACCTATAAC
>JACAEY010000046.1 GCA_013388605.1 Nitrospirota bacterium
ATGAGAACCGATTTTAGAAGCAAAATCACGGGTAACCTCGATGAGCCCCAGGGTCGAAGCAGAGGTCTCAGCCAAAGATTATTAATAGTGATTAAAGTCAGGTGAAGGTTTAAACATAATAGAAGGTAGTTTATTTTGGTTCGAAAATCGGGTCTCATACTTATATAGAATATTTTGGACAGCAATGATCTAATATAAGTTCTAACCTCTATTTTTCATTTTATTTAAACCTAAAATGAACAATTATAAACTAAAGTTTAAGGTTACTTAATCACAACATAGGTTAAAATATGTAGATTAAACTATAAATTTTGTCTTTATGAATTATGAATATAGATACCAAAAATAATTCTGATAGTATAATCTCTGAGAAGATGCACCGCGATCGAAAGAGATTAAGAAAGATTATATACTTTTCTGTCTTTGCAATTATTGGAGGGATTGTCATATTCGTTTCAAGAGGACCTTATATATCAAACGCCCTAAAGAGACTCATACTTCCTGAATTAGAGACAGCTTTAAAGCAGAAGGTAATAGCAAAGAAGATATACATCAACATCTTTCCTTTCTTTGTTGAGGCAAAAGGTCTTAAGGTTTTTGATGATAATGGCGAAAAAATCATATATGCAAATAGATTCAAGGGATACATATCACCATTTGGGTTGCTCAGCAAGCATATCTCAATAACAAGACTTGTAATAAAAGAACCGACCATATCAACAGATAAAAAACGAATTGATGATTTAATAGTAAATTTCAAGGAATATCTTAAAAAAGAGAGTAAGTTGCCTTTCAAGGTAAAAATAAATATCGTTGAGGTATCTGATGGAGTAGTTTCTTTAAGAGATGAAGGGTTAAAAGGTATATTACGCATTAATGGACTTAATGGTAAAGTCATATTCGGAAGCAATCCTAAACTAAGGATATCTATGAAACAACTTAACATAAAAAAAGAAGGATTACCAGAATTGATAGGCACAATCAATACATCTTTTGTCCTGAAAGATGACAGTATTGATATAAAGAATCTAACCATTGGTTCGTATGGATCTGAGATTAAAGGTTCAGGAACATATTCAAAAGGTAAACTGACTTTTAAGACATATGCAGAAGTCCTTGTTGATTCTCTAAAAAGACTACTTGACCTTAAAGAAAGAAACCAGGGGAAAATATCTGCAAAAGGAGAAATAAAACTTGAAGGATTCGAACTATTATCTTTTAACTTAAAACAGTTGAAAAATACATATTTAGATCTGGATATCAAGGGTAATTTTTCTATCCAAACTCTAATGGAGGTCCTTAAAGTAAAAGAAAAACTGAGAGGACTCGTTGATTTTAATGGCAAATTAAAAGGAAAGCTCACAGATATCTCAGGAATAGCAAAGGCGAGACTTCAAAAAGGCAACCTTTTCGGTGTTGAAATTGATTCACTCAGGTGTGGTGTAGTATACCAGAATGGTTTAATGAAATTCAGTAACGGCAATGCTGATTTATATAACGGTAAGGCTACTGCAAGTGCATATATAACCCTCCCTGTTGTTAATGATTTCGCTCTTAACATAAATTTTCAATCCATAGACATTAAGCCAGTTCTTAAGCTTATAGGTTGGGAACCTGAGATACCTGCAGGAAAGGTTCAAGGTATGCTTATCTCATCAGGAAAGAAATTTCAGCCTTCAGGATGGTTTGTGTATAAAGCAAAAAGTATAGAGCAAAGATTAGAAGGTAAAGAGATAAAACAAGATTCTATTTCTAATGTCATTGACAGGATAGGCAATATTAAAGGGACTTATTCCTTAAAAGATAGCACCCTCTTTTTTTCAGATTTGCAATTAAATACTTCTATGTCTGATCTGAGGACAAAAGGTTATGTTTATGTTGAGGAGAAAAAACTCGACATGAAAGGAATTCTTGATATAAAGGATGTTTCTGATTTAACCCTCCCATACTATAGTGAGATTAAAGGTGAAGGCAAATATGTTGTAAATATAACAGGAACCTTTGATAATCCAGAAATATCAGGAAGAATTAATATCTCAAATGCTTCTATAAAAGGATATGAAATAGACAATATCACATCTGAGTTTTCATATAACAAAAACTTTCTGAATGTCCGAGAGCTAATCTTCACTTTTCCAGGTGAAGAGCATAGATTTAAAGGAATGATAAAATTTCCTGTGGCAAAGAGACTTTTTGATTTTTCAAAGGCTGAATATGACATTGATGCCACTATCAGAAATGCAGATTTAAGGAGTATTATGAAAATATTCCATAAAAATATGCCTTTATCAGGGAAAGTAAATGCAGATATTAAATTCGGGGGTAATGACAAGGACATCATGATTAGAGGAGACTGCCGTTCCAGTAATGTCAAAATATACAAGATTCCTATTGGTTCAATATCAACCACTTTTTCATATGAAAATAAAGGACTTTCTTTGAGAAAAACAATTATAAGACAGGGTAATTCAATGATAACAGCCGATGGCATGGTCTTCTCAGATAATAATTTTTCCTTCAGGCTCTCATCTCCAAAGATATTTTTAAGGGATTTCAGTATAAATAATGCACCTGAGAATGCATTTATTAGTATTCATTCAGAAGGTAATGGTACTTTTCAGAATCCATCAATCATATTAAATGGAAAGGTTTTTGGAGGTACTATTCAGGGAAAATCTTTAGGGGACGGCGATGTTTATATGACTATAAAAAACAGAGATATCTCTTTGAATGCATCCTTGTTCGATGAAAATTTGCATATCATAGGGAAAGCAAACTTTAATGAACAATTTCCATGGACTGCTGAGCTTAATATAAAACCCGGCAGATATGATTCCCTTTTAAACCTATTCACAAAAAAGGTACCTGAAGAACTTCTTTTAAATCTTGGTGCACACGTCACATTGAAAGGAGATAGAAAAAATATTTCTGCTTTAGCAAATATAAATCATCTATCTGTTGCTCTTCTGGGCTATTCTTTTTCAAGTGGATCTGATGTAATCGTTCAGGTTATTAACAGAAAAGTTTCATTTTCGGACTTTACACTCAAGAGTGGAGATAGTTCTTTTATGAATATAAAAGGTGGCTTTGAAATTGAAAGGGGATATGGTCTGCACTTTGAAGGAAAATCCTCCCTGTCACCTTTAAAAGGTCTTTTCAAAAGAGTCGACCTTCTAACTGGAAATGGTGATTTTTCATTTTCTATTCTTGGAAAATGGAATGACCCTGATATCAGTGGAGAAATGAAGATATCAAATACCTCTCTTGGTCTGAAAGGAAATTATCTGCGTGTCAGTTCAATAAATGGTAATGCATACTTTGATGAAGACAGATTTATTGTCAGAAATCTCACAGGCAGGACAGGTGGTGGTGACATCAATTTATCAGGCGTTATTTACTTCAAAGGTTTCAAGATAAAAAGATTTTACTTTGAATTAGATTTTAAAGATGTAACTATTTCTATGATAAAAGATGCTGATATAACCATCAACGGGAACATAATTTATAAAGGAATACCTGAGGCACATACCATTAACGGTGACATAAAGATAAAAAGTGGAAGATACAGAGAAAGGCTTGACTGGAAGAGTTTCCTTTTAAAGACAAAAACAAAACAGAAGGGAGATATATCTAACTTTGAAAATGCAGAACTTAATATAAGCATTTCAGGCGATGACAACATCTATATTGAGAATAACGTTACAAGGACATCTGTTAAAGTAGATATCGTACTCAGAGGAACAATATTACATCCTCTTATTTTTGGAAGGATTGAATCAAAAAATGGGATATTCTATTTTAGAAATAATGAATTTAAGATCCTTCATGCGAGTGCTGATTTCGCTGATCCAAACAGGGTCAACCCTTTAATTAATATCTCAGCAGAAACAAATAAAGGAGGATACCGGATTAAGTTGAACCTTGAAGGACAGATTGAGCATTTTAATCTCACACTTTCTTCTGACCCCCATCTTAACGAAATGGACATCCTCTCTCTCCTGACCATTGGAAATATAGGAAAACCGATGAAAGGTTTCGAAGGAGGGATTGGAGCAGGTGAGGCAACGTCTTTCCTTTCAGGTGCACTTCAGGCTCTCTTCGAAGAAAGACTCAAGACAGTGACAGGGTTCGATAGGATTCAGATTGATCATTCTATATCAAAAGCTACAGGAACTGTTGAGACAAGAGTAACAGTATCAAAAAGATTGCTTAATGATAGGTTATCTGTGACATATTCAAGTTCCGTCGGGTCATCTACCACACAGGAAGAGATTGTAAGACTTGAATATCTCCTTGACAGGAATATCTCCCTTATCGGTGTAAGGGATGAGAGGGGAAGTGTGGGAGGTGATATAAAGTTCAGGTTTGAATTTAAATGATAACCTATTACTTGTTATTGTCCCTTTGCTTTCTTTTCACCTTATTTACTTACATTCCTTTAACATCAGGTGCAACTGTCAGTGATATAGAGATTAAAGGACTTTACTCAATCGATAAAGAAGAGCTTCTTGACCTTTTATGTTTCAAACCTAACAATCCAATTGATACCTTAAAAGTAAGACAAGGAATTAAAAGGGCATTCCTAAAAGGCATATTTGATGACATCTCCATTGAGACAACAGATGGTGATAAAGTAATAGTCATCATTAATGTAAAAGAAAGAGACTTCATAGAAAAAATCTATGTTGAAGGTAACTATAACTTACCTAAAAAATTCATAGAGGGTTCTTTCCTGCTTAAAGAAGGAGATGTTATGAGGTATGACATGATAAAATATGCAATAGAAAA
>JACAEY010000069.1 GCA_013388605.1 Nitrospirota bacterium
GCATCTACTACCGCTTTTGGCATACCATAGACAATGCATGTTTCTTCATTCTGTGCAAAAACCCTTCCACCTGTCTTTTTAATCTCAATGAGTCCTTTGAGTCCATCATTTCCCATACCGGTCATTATCACACCGAGGGCCCTTCCTGGAAAACATTCTGCTACAGAAAGCATCAGGGCATCTACCGATGGTCTGTATATGAATTCTTCATCGTTTTCTGTTATGCTAACAACTGTTTCTATACCTCTTTTTCTAACGACTCTCATGTTACCTCTGCCGGGTGCTATGAGTGCTATACCCGGTCTCAAAGGCTCTCCTTGCTCAGCCTCTTTGACCTTTATCTCACTGAGGTGGTCCAACCTTTCGGCAAATGGTTTAGTGAATGCAGGTGGCATATGCTGGGCTATGACAACCGGGACTGGTAGTTCTTTTGGAAACCTTGGTATGATTTCCTGAAGTGCCTTTGGTCCGCCAGTAGAGGTTCCAATAGAAATTATTCCTACCCTGCGGGATCCTGCCATATTTACAGGGATATGTCTAATTGTATCAACTGATCTGGGTTCTCTTAATCTTTGCAGGTGTCTTTTTATGGGACCCTTTTTAGATATCTGTTTTACTTTTTCGATTAAAATATCTCTTATTTTTAAGATATTTACAGAAATCTCAGATAGATTCTTAGGGATAAAATCCACAGCCCCCAAATCAAGGGCATCAAGAGTTGCTTTTGCACCCTCTGTTGCTATAGAGCTGACCATTATAACAGGGACTGGATTCTTCTCCATTATCTGTTTCAGGGCTGTCAGACCATCCATTCGTGGCATTTCTACATCCATTGTTACAACATCAGGCTTTAAACTCCCGATCTTCTCTATTGCCTCGATGCCGTCTTTTGCAGTGCCGACAATTTTGATTTCAGAGTCAGAAGTAAGCATGCTCGTAAGGGCATTCCTCATAAAGGCTGAATCATCAACTATAAGGACTTTTACCATACTAAAATCCAAATTCCTTCAAGAGGTTATCAACATCATTCTGTGATACATTTGTAGAGACTGTTTCTGTTTTAACTCCCTGCTCTATCTTCACACCGAAATTCGTTATGAGTCTTATAAGTTCTTCTTCTATATCCCTAATGAGCTTGATGACTTTCTTCAAGGTCTGTCCTGTAATATCCTGGAATGATTGGGCAGTAAGTATCTCTGTCAGGTCATCTTCAAGCCTATTCTTGAAACCTCTAAGATATGTTGCAGAAGATTCAGGTTCTTTAATGTTCCTGATATGTGAAGCAAGTTCATCCATGCTCAAAATATATTTTTCTATTACTCCCAATGTCTTATTTGCAGCCTCCTCTGTCTTATCGATAACGAATTGAAGACTATCTACAGCTTTAGGTACTTCAATTATAGCTACCTCTTTTAATTTTGGGTCAATGGATTCTTTGAAAGAAGTGAGACTGTCATGGAGTTTTCTTGTTATCTTACCAACCTCATCATAAAGACCACTCTGCCCCTTTTTCATAATATTCTGAATAGCATTTTCAGCCCCTTTGTAGTCCTGATTTGCTACTGCATCCATAAAGTTGAGCAGGTCTGTAAAGATTACATAACGTGGATCACTTGTATCTATCCCCATTTTTTCGGTAAATTCTTTTAGGCTTCCGAGACCTTTTACTTCTTCAACCCTTGTCTTGGTAAGCTCTGTTTTAACAGTTTCTTCTGCTCCTTCTTTGATGTTAGTATAACCCTCGAATAAACTCATATCCCCAAAAGTGAAAAGTTTCTCTGTATCAAAAAGACCGATAATCCTGTCAGGGAGCTTCGCTATTCCAGTAAAAAAGCTGACATTCTCCCCTTTTAAGATATTCTCTGCAGGTTCTATTGCTGATTCCTCTATGTTTATTACACCTGTAATCCCATCCACAAGAATACCGAAGTCAACTTTACCATCAGATAGAACCATTACCTTATCAGGGTTATGGTTACCATTCAGGTTCATAAGTCTTCTGAGATTAACAATAGGAATGACCTTGCCTCTGAGATTGCTAATACCCTCTATATGTGGAGGAGATTGAGGCATCTTTGTAATTGGGGGTATATTTATGATCTCCCGAACCTTTAATAAGGGAATAGTATATTCTTTGCCAGCAAGATTAAATCCAATATATTGCATATTCCCCCTCAATTTTAGAAAAATAGATTAATTTCATGCTCCCACTGTGCTGAATACATTCCTTGTAATACCAGCCATGTCAATAATAAGAACCACCTTTCCATCACCCGTTATGGTCGCACCGAGTATAAATGGCAAGTCTGTATCTACACCTTTGATTGCCTTGATAAATATTTCCTCAAGTCCGAGTAGTTCATCCACAGTAATACAGAATTTCTTCTCACCCAGGGATATAAGAACAGCATATCTATAATCTAACTCTGAAACCTTACCATTACCATTTCCGAGCACATTGGACAGCTCAAAAACAGGATAAAGCCTGCCCCTTATATTTAAAACACTCTGCTCCATTACACTGTCAATATCTTTCCTTAGAACCTTAAATGTCTCTTCAACAGATGAAAGTGGAATTGCAAAATAACATTCCCCGGCACGCACCATAAGAGCCTGTATTATCGCAAGTGTAAGGGGTATATTTAATACAAATGTAGTCCCAATATCTTTCTTTGTCCTGACCTCAACTGAACCATTGAGTTTAGCTATATTTGTCCTTACAACATCCATCCCCACTCCCCTTCCGCTTATCTCGGTAGCAACTTCTGCAGTAGAAAACCCGGGAAGAAATATCAGGTTTATTGCTGTATCATCTGACATCCTCTGGGCTTCATCTTCTTTAATGAGCTTCTTTTCAATAGCCTTTTTCTTTATTAGAGAGGCGTCCAATCCCCTACCATCATCCTTTACCTCTATTACAATCTGGTTTCCTTTCTGAAATGCACTTATAGAAATTGTACCTTTTTCTGATTTTCCTTTTTTCCTCCTCTCCTCAGGTAGCTCAATCCCATGGTCAATTGCATTTCTTATTATGTGGACGAGCGGGTCTCCTATATGCTCAATTACTGATTTATCAACCTCTGTATCCTCACCTGAGATGCTCAGAGTAATATCTTTCCCCAAACTGCTTGATAGGTCTCTCACAAGTCGTGGAAATTTGTTAAAGACCTTTTGAATAGGCTGCATCCTCATTCTTATGACTGAAAGGTGCATATCAGATGTGATACGGTCGAGAAAAGAAACAGTCTCAAATAGACTTTCAATATGTGGATCATCGAATGCATTCTTCTCTAAATAACTCATGATATTTAAAAGCCTATTCCTTACCAGAACAACCTCACCTGTAAGATCAAGAACCTTATCAATCTTGTTCATATCTACTCTAAGGGTCTGAAAAGTCTCCTTTTTATCTACTACATGTTTTTCAACCTCTGCTTCTGGTAAATTTTGCGGAGCGGTTAAATTGTCTTCCTGGGCTGGTATGTGTTCTACTATATTCCCCTCGGTCTGTTTCAGAACCATTTCAAATTCCTTTAAGACCTGAGATATATCCTCTTCTTTTCCATCTTTTTGTTTTATATGTTTGAGCAGGAGCCTGAGCATGTCAACACCCTTGAGAGTCGCATCCATCATTTGTTTTGTGAGTGCTATCTCCCCCTCTCTTACCTTTTTTAGGATATTCTCGGCCCCGTGTGCAACATCAACTATGGACTGTAACCCAAGAAAACCTGCAGCCCCTTTAATGGTATGCATACTTCTGAATATCTCATTGAGCATGTCTTTATCAAAACCCTTTATTTCAAGTTCAACAAAAAGGGGGTCAACTTTATCCAAAGACTCCTCAGCCTCTGTGATAAATTCACTTATTATCTCTTCCATCTCATCAGACATAATATCTCCTTTAACCTTATTTTCCTATCTTCTCAAATATCTTCTCCATCTTCTCCTTGAGTGTTTCTGCTGTGAAAGGTTTTACAATGTAATTGTTGACCCCTGACTTTATAGCCTCAATTACCTTATCTTTTTCTGCTTCCGCAGTTACCATAAGAAAAGGGGTTTCCTTTAACTGAGGGTCACTTCTCACAGCTTTAAGAAACGAGAGCCCATCCATGTTGGGCATATTCCAGTCTGATACAACAAACCCAAAAGATCCTGATTTTAATTTTGAGTATGCCTGTGCCCCATCCTCTGCCTCTTCAATATTTTCAAAACCAAGTTGTTTAAGGATATTCTTTACGATCCTCCTCATCGTTGGAAAGTCATCAACAACAAGGATCTTCATTTTGCAATCAAACATCTTTACCTCCTTGACCGGAGAATATCTCTTTCATAATCCTCTTAATATTTTTATATATATCATCGGCTGTTACCGGTTTTATCATATAACCATCTGCACCAGCACTTAAAGCCTTCTCCTTCTCCTCAGGGTCTGCCTCTGTTGTTACCATCAGTATCGGGATTTGTGAGAGGTTTATGTCTGATTTAACAGTCTTTACAAGCTCAAGCCCATCCATGTATGGCATATTAAGGTCAGTTAATATAAGGTTTATCGTTTCAGTTGAAAGTTTCTCTATTGCATCCAGTCCATTTTCAGCATTAACAACATCAAAGCCTTTTGATTTAAGATGAAATTCAAGAATTTTCCTCGTTGTCTGACAATCATCTACTACCATGACCTTCATTGAATCACCCCTTTCTATAAAGAACAGTATTTTTCGTTGTTAAAGGTCTGAATGCACGGGTCACGCTATGGAGACTCTCAGATGATCCTATAATCAAAAATCCACCTGGTTTTAAGCTGTCATACAGGAGAGAAACAGCCTTCTTTTTTGCATTGTCATCAAAATAAATAAGAACATTCCGACAAAAAATGACATCTATCTCTCTCATAGTTTTCATCTTCTTCTCGTCAGTCAGGTTTATATTCATGAACCTCACAGACTTTTTCACGGATTGATCGAGGACATAATTGTCCTCTTCTTGTTTAAAATATTTTTTTAAGTAAGGCTCTGGCACATTCCTTGTGGAGTATGAATTATAGACCGCCTTTTCTGCAGAATTCAGTGCTGACTGACTTATATCAGTTGCGTATAATTCCAGTTTAATATCAGGTCTTTTTGCCATAAAGATAATTGAAATTGTATATGGTTCTTCTCCGGTAGAACATGCTGCTGACCATATCCTTATCCTCCCTGAACCCCTCTGTTTTGTAATCTCAGGGATGACAAAATCACATAGGGCATCGTAATGGTGAGGTTCTCTGAAAAAATATGTCTCTTTTGTAACTACAGCATCAATGAGTTTCGTAACCTCATCACCATTACTACTTCTATACTTCACAAGGTTTATATAGTCTTCAAAACCCTTAAGGTTCCTTTCCTGTACCTTCTTTGTAAGTCTGCTTTCAATGAAATACTTCTTTGAATCTGAAATAAATATGCCACTCTTTTCATATATGAAATCCCTTAATTCCCTGAATGTTGAATCCTGAAGAGGTATACCCATTTATTTAGGATTACTAATTTTTAATTTCTTCACTGTCAATAATTCCTAAGGCACTCAGACTTGCCATCCTTACACCGCTTATATCACTTTCAAGGAGCCTCTTAAGATAAGAGACTGAATTTTTACACTTCAATTCCCCCAGTATTTCAATAGTTAAAATCCTTCCTCTGAATTTAATAGATGGGTCATTTAGAATCTTTAGGAACATATCTGAACAACCAAAACTTTTAAGATGCTCCTTTATCATAAATATCCTTTCCTCACTCTCTGGGTGGGATGGGTCAAGAGAACCGGCAATATCAATTACAGGATAAATCGCCCTCTCTTCTTTAATCTCGGTGAGTGCCTTGAGGACAATAAACCTCTCATCCCAATTGCTCTCTTTGAATATCTCTATGAGTGTATCAGAGATTCCTGGTATGGAAGGTGTCACCCCGATCTTTAGAAGATTTTTAATGGTTTGTGTTTTTTCATCTCCTTCTGCTTTTGATAAATGGCTTAAAAGTGCATCACAACACCTCTGAGAAGCTATCACACCAAGTGTATCCATCGCCACATATCTTATTAAGCCCGAAGGACTATCAAGGAGTAGTATAATAGGCTCCACAGAAGACTCATCCTTCAGGTATGCGAGAGCTTCAAGCGTGGCTATACATACCCATTCATCGTCTTTGAGTGCCTCTATGAGATATGGCAATGACTTCCTGTAATTGAGAATACCCAGTGCCTTTGCTGCTGATGTCCTGACATTTGGATTAGTATCATTAACAAGAACCTCAACAATCTCATCAGGGTAATCGCATTGCCTGATCTCACAGATAAGGTCAAGGGCAAACTTTCTGATATCATCATCTTTATCTTTCAATAATGGTCGGAGTAAGGGTATTACCTTTTCTCCAATCTCATTTAAGATTCTTATCGCTGTATTCCTGAGATATGAGTCATACCTTAGTAAAGGTAAAACCATATATGCAGTTACTTCTCCACCTATTGATATGAGAGAGCGTGTAGCGGCATCCTGGACACCGGTATTTTCATCACTCAATGCCTTGATTAAGGGATAGATTGCCCTTTCATCGCCTTTAGACAAAGCCTCTGCAGCAGAACGTCTTATTGATGCATCAGGATGCACAAGTTTATTTACCAAACGTGTAAGTCTCACAGTCTGAATCATTTTTTTATTTATCGGAATTTTTAAGAAATTCTTTAGGCAGTGGGAGAAAGTTTAAGTGCTGATTTCAGCCTCATGAGTGCCTGATTATGTAGCTGGCATACCCTCCCTTCAGTTATATTCAATA
>JACAEY010000070.1 GCA_013388605.1 Nitrospirota bacterium
ATAAGTAGTCATTTTTAAAGAATGTATCCTATTGTATCTTTTTTATAATTTTTGTATCTTTTGGATACATTCTTTAGGAGTTTTTATTATTTTATTTTTAATGACGCTTTTTAACTATTTGGGTTAAAATAACAAGGTTATTTTAAGGGGTAAAATTAAACACAATTCAGGAGGTATAAATTGATAATACCTGATGAAAAAGAGAAACTTCTCAGTCTCCATATTGACGAGAAGATAGGAAAATCTAAGTCCATTATAGGAGAGGCTATTGAGAGATTTGGCAATGACAGAATAGCAATAGCAATAACAGGCGGGAAAGATAGCACAACGAACCTCTGGTTTTTCAAACAGACATGTGATGAACTTGGTGTCAGAATCCCTGTATGTATGTTTATTGATGAAGGAGATATCTTTGATGAGATTAAAGAATTTGTTACTTATATAAAAGATTTATGGTCTCTTGATATAGCCTATTTAAAGAATGAGGATGTGAGTTCAAAAGCTGGAGGAATTGGTAACTCTGTCCAGGTTACTTTACTAAACGAAATCAATCGATCTGCTCTTAGAGAGATAAACTTTTCAGAGAAAGAATTCAATTTTATCCCGGATTCTCCAATATGTAACCACTTAATGAAGACTGTTCCAATGAGGGATTTCATTATAAAAAACAATCTAAAAGCCTTATCTACAGCTATAAGATGGGATGAACAGGAGGCAAGGAAGGATGAAGAATATTTCAGTTTAAGAACAAACCCTGAACATACAAGGGTTCACCCAATTCTACATTTTAGGGAGCGAGATATATGGATAGCAATATTTAAATATGACATACCATATAACAAACTATATAAGCTTGGTTATCGTTCTCTTGGAGCAAGGAGTGCAACAGGAAGGGCATCTGATATCCCTGCCTGGATGCAGGACCTTGAAAATACACCTGAAAGGGTCGGTAGAGGACAGGATAAGGAGCAGGTAATGGAACAGTTACGAGCATTAGGGTATATGTAGATGTTCAATATTCTTAAAAAACATAAAAAAGACAGAAAGGTCGTAGTCATAGGGATAGATGGGGTTCCATATACTCTGCTCATAGATTATATAAATAGAGAAATCATGCCTGAACTTTCAAAACTATGCTCAAAAGGAAAGCTCCTCAAGATGAAATCCACATTACCTGAGATCTCTTCTGTTGCATGGACAAGCTTCATGACAGGAAAAAATCCTGGTGAACATGGAATATTCGGATTCATGGAGATAGACAGACAGAGCTATGAATATACTTTTCCAAATTTTCATTCTTTAAGAGAGAGACCTTTTTGGGAGAGAGATGACATAAAGACAATTGCATTTAATATCCCACAGACTTATCCAGCAAAACAGATGAATGGAGTAATGGTAAGCGGCTTCGTTGCTATTGACCTTAAAAAGGCAACTTATCCTGAAAGGGTATTTAATTATCTCAACGGAATCGGATACAGAATCGATGTTAATGCAAAGCTCGCAACAGAAAACCCTGAGGCATTCTTCAAGGACCTGTTTGATACATTTGAAAAAAGAAAAAAGGCTATAGAGTATCTTTATGACAATGAAGAATGGCAGTTATTCATTGGCACTATTACAGAAACAGACAGGCTACACCACTTCTTTTTTGACTCTGCACATGGAGGATCAAATTTTGAAATCTTCGAAAGGTATTACAAAGAGCTTGACAGGTTTCTTGGCATAATGGCAGGGAAGGCATTAAAAGACGGCGCTGTTTTCATGACTTGCTCTGACCATGGATTTGCTGACATAAAGACAGAAGTCTACATAAATAGATGGTTAATTGAAAATGCATATTTAAAATTAAATAGCACAGAAGGGTTAAAAGGAATAACCAAAGAATCAAAGGTATTCTGCCTCGACCCATCAAGGATTTATATCCATCTTGAAGGGAAATATAAGAGAGGCAATGTAAAAAATTCAGACTGCAAAAGTTTGATAGGTGAGCTAAAAGATAAACTTTCAGGTTTAACTTTTGAGGGACAGAATGTGATAAAAGACATCTATCTTAAGGAAGAGATATTCCGTGGAAATTGTGTAGATGATGGACCTGATATCTATCTTTTACCAAATTATGGATTTGACCTTAAGGGAGCAACAAATAGGGAACATATATTTGGTAAAACCCATTTCAGAGGAATGCACACATACGATGACGCACATTTCTTTATATCAGAACCACTGCAGAGTGAGGATTTCAAAATAGAAGATGTAGCGGGGGTTATCAGTAGATATCTGAAATAGAGGTTTATATCTTATAATAGTTCGGTAAAATAGTTTACATTCTTTTATCTGAACCATAATTTATAATAAACCTAACTCTTCTGAATACTTCCTGAACAATCCAAGACCTCTTTTATGCTCCTCAGTCAAATCAAAAGATATACATTTCCAGTATGAAAGGATTTCCTGTTCTTTGAGAAGCAATCCATGATTTTCAAATAGTAATTGCTTTAATGCAGAGGCTATCTTATTCAGATGTTCTTTTGCAAGTCTCTTTGATTTATCAAGATCATAAGTAAATTTACTAATAAGATCAGGTTTTTCTTCCAATGAATCTTTTCTCACAATCCATAAAGCAAAGACAAAAGGAAGCCCTGTATTTTTAAACCACAAATCTCCGAGGTCATATATATAATAAATAAGCCCGGAGTTCGGTGTTCTGAGTTCAGCGTTTTTAATCCGTTTCTCAATTTGTAACTTATGATTTGTAATTATTCTTTTTGCCTTTAAGGCATCATCGCCAATACAGAGAAATGCATCTGCTTCATTGAGTAATGATTCGATTTTTTCATCTGTTGATTCAAAATAACACTCTATCTGAGAGAATTTTCTCAGAATTATATTGAGGAGAACAACAGATGTATCTGATTGTGAGGTTGTAAAAACCTT
This sequence comes from Nitrospirota bacterium, assembly GCA_013388605.1. Lineage (GTDB taxonomy): Bacteria > Nitrospirota > Thermodesulfovibrionia > Thermodesulfovibrionales > SM23-35 > JACAEY01. Next base: position 2,935 of record JACAEY010000070.1, read on the forward strand.
TATCCCTCTTAGTTTATCGATTGGTATCCTGCTTATTAGGAGTATGCTTTCAATAGCTCCCTTTGAACTAAGGGAATGTCCATCAATGTAAACATATCTATCTTTATATCTCAGATATTCGATTGATGAAGAAGGGCTTAAATCTATCTCCCCACTCCTTAATTTACGATTTAACAAAGATGGAACACCTTCAATAAAATCATAATGCGAACAGTCACATTCATTCTGTAGCTCATAAAATATCGGGAAGAGATTTGCAAAAGGAATCTTGCCTATTCTAAGAAGATTCCTTCTTTCTCTATTAATTGTATTAATTGTCAAAATTTACATCTACCTTTCTAAATCTTAAAAAGTGAATTTTAGTCTATAAAAAGCTCTGTATTCATTGCAATAATTTCACTCATTCCATATTTGACAACAATTCTGCCTTCTGTAAAAATATCAACAATGATTAGAACTCTCGAAGAAAAGGTTTTAATAGGTTATCATATATCAAAGGAAGAAGCTCTTACAATTGCTAAAATTTCAGGAGCTGAACTCTTTGAACTCCTTGCCTCAGCAAATAAAATAAGAGAACATTTTAAAGGAAATACCGTGGGTCTTTGTTCAATAGTAAATGCAAAATCTGGTGGATGCTCTGAGGATTGCTCTTTCTGTGCACAGTCATTTAAAAGTAATGCCAAGATAGAGGTTTATCCCTTATTGAGTAAAGAGAAGATTATTCGAAAGGCGATAGATGCAAAAAATTCAGGTGCAGTGAGGTTCTCTATTGTAACGAGTGGCAAGAGAATCCCGGAGATTGACCTTATTAAAATACAGGAGATAATTGCTGACATCAAAGATATTGGGCTTATACCTTGTGCAAGCCTCGGGATGCTTGGGAAGAGTGAACTACTAATGTTAAAAAAAGCGGGGCTTGATCGTTACCATCATAATCTTGAAACCTCCGAACCATTTTTTTCTCAAATATGCAGTACCCATACTTTTGCAGATAAACTCAGGACTATCAAGGCAGTTAAGAGTTCGGGTCTTTCTTTATGTTCCGGTGGGATATTCGGTCTGGGAGAGACATGGCAAGATAGGATTGACATGGCATTTCAGTTAAGAGAACTTGATGTTGACTCTGTTTCAATAAATTTTCTAATTCCAATTAAAGGAACGCCTCTTGGTAATAACGAGCCTTTGCATCCTTTTGAGGCATTGAAGATAATAAGTCTATACAGGTATATCCTTCCCCAAAAAGAAATAAGGATATGTGGAGGAAGAATGCAAATACTCGGGGAGTTTAACTCAATGGTTTTTCTCGCTGGTACTGACAGCCTTCTAATCGGTAATTATCTAACAACATCAGGTAGAAATTATGAGGACGATTTTAGACTTATAAAGACTTATGGACTAAATCCATATCAACAAAAACCATCCTCTTTAATATTGAGAAATTAGTGGCTGATATAAATGAAAGAAAATACAGATATTTATGATGTAGTTATAATCGGTGGAGGACCAGCAGGGCTCACTGCGGGTCTTTATTCAGCAAGGTCAAAACTAAGGACTATAATACTTGATAAATCTTCAACAGCAGGCGCACTTGCTTACTCAAGTAAGATCGAAAATTATCCAGGGCTTAATAAACCTCTTTCTGGTAAAGAATTGCTTGATATTATGAGAAGACAGGCGACAGGCTTTGGAGCTGAATACAAGGAGACACAGGTCATTGGTATAAACCTTAAAGAAGATGTGAAAGAAGTCATTACAATGGAAAATAATTACAGGGGGAAGACCTTGATTATAGCTACAGGGTCTATGGGAAGAAAACCGGGCTTAAGAGGCGAGGCTGAGTTTCTTGGAAGAGGGGTTAGCTATTGTGCTATATGTGATGCAGCATTTTTTAGGGGTAAAAAATTATGTGTGATAGGGAATTCAGAAGAGGCAGTAAAAGAGACCGGGTTTCTTGCGAGATTTGCTGAAACTGTATATCTTATTTCTCCTACCCTAAAACTCAAGGTGGATGAGGATCATCCTGATCTTAAACTTCTAAATATAAAGATAATGTTAGGCTATCACATTATTGGTATTGAAGGTAAAGATGTTGTAGAGAGAATAAAATTGGCTGGTCCTGATGAAAAAGAATTAGAACTTGATTTATCTGGTGTATTTATTTATTTGCACGGAAATGTGCCTATAACGGACTTCCTCGGAGGAGTTCTTGAAACTGGAGAAGACGGCTGTATTCAGGTAAATTGTATGATGGAGACATCTATACCGGGTGTTTTTGCTGCTGGAGATGTCACATGCACAGAGATAAGACAGGTTGTTGTAGCTTCATCACAGGGCTGTATTGCAGCACTCTCAGCAGAGAAGTATTTATACAAAAGGAAAAAATACAGGATAGACTGGGCTAAAGAGCATAAACCTGCTGATTAGAAGTCTTTATTTTTTCTTTCTGGTAAGTGTAATAAGTTCTGAAGCATTTTGTGGTGCATAGCCAAATGCATCATTATTGAAATAGACGAAAACATCCTTCTTCTGTCTTAGGTAAGATCTGACTCTTTTTGCATCTTTACTTAAAAATTCCCTACTATATGATGTTGAATAACTTCCTTGCTGTCCATGTCTTCTTATATATACAAAATCAGCAGTAATAGGAAGCTTGTCAAGAAAATCAGGCCAGTCTGCCATACAAAGTGCTACATTTTTCTTTGTTAAAAGATCTACTACTTTTTTATTTATCCATGAACCATTCCTGAATTCAAGTGTATTTTTCATGTTATAAGAACTAAGAAGTTCAAGAAAATTTTTTAGGCGTTCAAGATCCAGAGGAAGTGTTGGAGGGAATTGCCAGAGAATTACACCCAGTTTCTCCTTTAGAAGTGTTGCCCTTGAGAAAAAGGCTTCAACAGGTTCCTCACAATCCTTAAGTTTTTTGATATGTGTAACGAACCTACTCCCTTTTAGTGAAAAGATAAAATTATCTGGAGTAGAAGAATACCATTTTGAGAATGTCTCTCTTTCAGGTAGCTTATAAAATGTGACATTGAGTTCTACTGTTGAAAAGTGCTTACTATAAAAATCAAGCCAGTAGTTTTTTGGAAGATCTTCTGGATAGAAATTCTTCCTCCAATGTTCATATAGAAAACCGCTACAGCCTATTCTTAAATCTACCAATATTTCATATTTTACCATAACGAGTCGTGAGAGAGTAAAAATTGATGTTGAACGGTCTATAAAAAGAGTGATTTTGATATATAACAATTATGTAACAGTTAATAACTCTTGACCTATTTTTTGATTCATGGTAGTTTTTATGCATTAAATATTAATAAGAAAATATGACAATCGATAGAGAACTTCTTGAGATATTAGCATGCCCGAAATGTAAGGGAGACATCAGGCTGGTAGAAAACTATACAGCAACAGGTGAAGATGGATTGGTCTGTGAAAAATGTAGACTACTTTATCCAATAAGGGACGGAATCCCTGTAATGTTGATAAATGAGGCAATCCCTTTAAATAAAAATGGGCATTGATCAGAAGAGGTTGGATCCACGACTTCCCTTAATTCAGAATGCTGATCTGAATGGAAAGGTTGTTCTTGTTAGATTCGACCATAATGTTGTTAAGGACGGAGAGATCAGAGACCCCTATAGAATTGACCGCTCTCTTGGAACCCTCTATAACATTGTAGAGCGTGGTGGAAGACCAATTCTAATGACTCATGTGGGAAGACCAAGGGATAAAAAGACAGGCGAAATCAGATGCAGGTCAGGTGAATCTATTGAGTCCATTGTCGATTATCTTGAACATAAATTGCATATAAGATTCCATATACCTAAGTTTTATATAGACCCTAAATTTGGTATCCCGGGTATTGATACATCAATCAACCTTGCTATACGTGATTTAAAAGATAGGAAGGTTGGCGGGATTTATTTACCAAATACGAGGTGGTTCCAAGGTGAAGAGGCTGAAAGAGAGATAAGAGACAAATTTGCTTTACAACTTGCTGGACTCTCAGACATATTTATTAATGATGCATTCGGTTCATGGCAACCCCATGCCTCTACATATGATATTACCAGATACCTCCCTTCTTTTGCAGGTTTCTTAATGCAACAGGAAATTATTAATCTTGACTATGTGATCAATCCAAATAGACCTTTCCTCGCAGTTGTTGCAGGTGCTAAATATGACACTAAGATAAAACCACTTTATGCAATCTATGAGAAGGTGGATCACCTGATTCTCGGTGGAGTAATCTATAACACCTTTTTATGTGCTAAATATAAAATTTTCATAGAAGGTATACCTGAGAAAGATATCATCGCTGCAAAAGACCTTGTGGAAAAAGACAAAGCAAATAATAAGATTATAGAACTTCCATATATTGTTGAATCTGATACACTCGAAGGACGCATCAAAGGTAAATATAGGACTATATTTATAAAGGACTTTAAAGAAGGCAAAAAGTACGGATATATCTTAGATATAGATCCAGAATCATTTAAAGAACCCTTTGTTATTGAGACTCTATTAAATGCAAAAACTATATTTGTCAATGCTGTTATGGGATATACACCCCATTTTACTTCAGGCTCAGAAGCACTTGATAGGACAATTGACCACAACCGAGTTGCCCTTAAGATGTATGGTGGCGGTGATACTCTACAGGAGTTCAAGGACCTCTGTCCAGGTCTCTATCTTTCCGTCTTAGATAATACTCAATACTATTTCTTTACAGGAGGCGGAACTGTTTTAACAGCGATTGAACAAGGAAGCCCTTATGGTCTGAAACCTGTTCAGGCATTAATAGAAAACCGCGACTCACCGGCTTCTCCTAAAATACCAACTTAGGATTTTTTCAATATTATTAGCAATATTGTCTTTTGCATTTATGATGAATGTCCTGTCATTTATATGAAAAAGCTCTTTTTCCATCCTAATAATCCTTGGTGGGTTCTTATACCTTGATTTTAATTCTTCCTCAAACATGGGAACAATTTTATCTTTCATTCTCAGTTCTGTATCAACAAAGAATATTCCTATCTCAGGGAGAAGGTCAGAGAGCCTTTCAAAAAAGGCTGTAATCTCCTTCTGATATATCTGTTTAGGAGGAGAAGACTTTATTTCCATATAGAGAATCTTTCCATCTACTTTTGCAATGAGGTCATAGTCACCACCAACCTTCGGTCTTTTAAACCTGATGCCCCATATTGTTTCAGTAGCAAATTCTCTCTTAAATGTCTCTGATATAAACCACTCAAGTGTCTCGCCAAAACTCTTTATGGGTCTTATGACAAGTTTGTAACCTTCCTGTAATTTTTCTACAAGACCTATCTTTACCATAAAATCAACATAGGATTTAGTTACCTCTGCAGTAGCATATCTTGTAACATTTTCCAGTCTGAAAAATACTTGATATTTGATAACCTCCCTTAGAAATAAACGAAAAGAATATTTTTTCATCATTTCAAAATAACTATCTATAAATACTTCTTTAGGAATGAGGAGATCCTCTGATGGTTCTCTTCTATAAATTTTGAAACCGCGCCTTTTTAATAGGGCTTCAAGGGAAGGGGTAAGTTCTGATAATGTCCTTCTGAGCCTTTTTATCTCATCTCGAAGAATCCTAAATTCTTCATTGGATTCATCTGCACACATAGGTTATAAAAACTTGACTGCTATCCTTCTATGCCTCGGTCCGTCAAATTCACAGAAAAAGATAGATTGCCATGTCCCCAAAAGGAGTTTACCTTCATCAACAATTACATTTACAGAATTGCCAACGATGGTCGATTTAATATGTGCATCAGCATTACCCTCTCTATGAAAATAACTTAGATCATGAGGTACAAGCTTGCTCAGTGTATTTAGTATGTCACGTTGTACACTTGGGTCAGCACCTTCATTTATTGTGATTCCAGCAGTCGTGTGAGGGACATAGAGACAGCAAACCCCGTCTTTGATTCCTGATTCTTTCAACACAGATTGGACTATCTCAGTAACGTCAATAAATTCAATCCTTGACTTACTCTTGACATTTATATATCTTACCATACATCCCCCCATTTGAATTGATAGTTATCAACGCTTACCTTTATATTGTAAACACCTCATCGTAAAATCCAATACCAGGGCTAAATTCAATTTCAAGTGCAATAAGATTTTCAATTACACCAAGACTACCGAGTCTCATTATATCTTTTTCGGTCGTAACAATCCAGTCAGCTTTGCTTTTTTTAGACTGGTTAATGATATTTTCTATATCCCTTGAAGAGTATCTATAATGGTCTCTATAAGATTTGAACCCTTTTAAAACTATGTTTGATGAGATAAGAGTTCTTTTGAATGACTCTGGATTACCAATACCACAAAATGCAAAAAATACTTTACCCTTAGACCATTCTAAAGGAAAAGTATCCCCTTGTGTTGAGATAAATCGAAGGGGTCTGTGTTCTGCAAAAAATATAAATGCCTTTTTATTGTATTTTTTTATTTCCTTAATCAAATTTCTGTTTTTAGGTGTCTGCACACTGTCTTCTGTCCCTTCCCTTATGTTTTCTGTCTTGGTTATTACAATAATATCAGCCCTGCCTACAGCATTAACAGGCTCTCTTAAAGTACCACCGGGGAGAAGTCTTTTATTCCCAAAAGGTTTTTGGCTATCAATAAGTAGAATATCCTTATTTCTGAAAAGCCTCCAGTGCTGGAAACCATCGTCAAGAATAAAAATAATTTCAGATTCAGGTCTAAAAATCTCAGATTTGAGGTGCCCGATTGCGAACATGCCTGTATCATATCTATCTTCTCCTTTTATAATTGGCACCCCTTCTAATTTTTTTGCCATTAAGATAGCCTCATCACCAGCATCTATTTCGCTCATGAGGGGACCATTACCTTTACTAACAAGACTTGAACCTTGAGTCTTTCCTTTATAACCTCTTGTAAGAATAATCGGCGTTAATCCCCTCTTTTTTGCCTCTTCCGCGATAGCAATAGTAGCAGGTGTCTTTCCAGTTCCACCAACTGTAATATTTCCAATGCTGATGACTTTATAAGGCAGTTTTTTCTGATTTTTAAAATCTTTTAATTTTTTAATTGAATAACAAATATAGTAAAGACATTCTATAAAATTCATATTTATATCAACTTTGTTTATTCCTTAAATTATATTTTAAAACACATCTAAAATAATATTTTACTAACAAAAATATGAGGCTTGATTTTCGAAGCAAAATCACAGGTACCTTGACGAAACCGGATTTGGAGCAGAGTTCCAAGCTCTGAATGTAGACAAAATTAACTTCTGCAGTATAATTTAAGGTTATAAAATATTCACTAATAGTATGAGAAAAAAGGATAAGAAATTAGGTTTACCATCATACCAATACTACAAGGATACCCATATTGGTATGAGTGTAGAAGCAATAAAACAATCTGTGCTTGACCATCTTTACTTTAACCTTATTAAGATCCCTCATACCGCAACATTAAACGATTGGTATATGGCACTTGTTTATGCGCTTCGAGACAGGATGGTAAAACAATGGATTAAAACACTCAAAAATTTAACAGAAGACATAAAAATAATTGCCTATTTATCTTCTGAGTTTCTTATCGGACCACAACTTGAGATGAATCTTCTATATCTCGATATTTATAAAGAAGTTTCTCAGGCTTTCAAAGAATTAGGTATAGATCTAAAAGAATTAATCAAACAGGAAAAAGAACCAGGTCTTGGCTATGGTAGTATTGGAAGACTTGCAGCATGCTATTTGGACTCACTTACAACGCTCAATATTCCTACAATAGGATATGGTATCTTTTATGAATTTGGACCCTTTGAACAGGAAATTCGGGATGGCTGGCAGATTGCTAAGACTGAGAAGTGGCTTCTTCTTGGTAATCCATGGGAAATCTTACGTCCAGAGGTCACTTATAATGTGAATTTCGGAGGACATACAGAGTCATATTATGACGAGCAGGATTATTTCAGGGTTCGATGGATTCCTAAGTTTTCAATTAAAGGAGTTGCTCATGATTTTCCTCTTTTAGGATATAAAGTTGGAATAACAAATCTTTTACGCCTCTGGAAAGCTGAGGCTATTGAATCATTCGATTTTGAAGCCTTCAATAAAGGTGATTATTTTGGTGCACTCTGCGAAAAAATCGCCTCAGAATCAATTAGCAAAATCCTTTACCCGGATGATGAACCTTATTCTGGCAAACACTTAAGGCTCGCCCAGCAGTATTTTTTTGTGTCTTGTGCACTTCAAGATATGATACGACTTCATCTTTTACGATGGAAAAATATCGAAAGTTTCCCAACCTCATTTGCTGTACACCTGAATAATTCTGATACTGCAATAGCAGTTGCAGAATTAATGAGACTCCTTGTTGACGAACATTTAGTAAGCTGGGAAAAAGCATGGTATATCACTCAGAATACATTTTCATATACAAACCATTCTGTTATACCTGAAAACCTTGAAAAGTGGCCTGTTCCTCTCTTTGCAGACATACTTCCGAGACACCTTGAAATTATCTATGAGATAAACAGACGATTTCTTAATGAGATATGTATAAAATATCCAAATGATAACGATAAGCTTTCACGCCTTTCTCTTATTGACGAAATGGATCAAAAATATGTCCGCATGGTACATCTTGTTAGCTTAGGAAGCAATGCAATTAATTGTGTTTCAAGCTTCCACTTAAAACTTCTGAAAGATACCTTTCTCTCCGACTTTTATGAAATATATCATGAGAAATTTTTGAATATTACAAATGGAGTGTCTCAAAGGCGCTGGATTCTTCTCAACAATCGTAGGCTTGCTGAGCTTATAACGAATACTATTGGAGACTGCTGGATTAATCAACCTAAAGAGCTTAAAAAGCTTGAACCCTATGCTGAAGATAAAGACTTTCTAAAAAAGTGGATGCAAACTAAATATCATAATAAATCTGATCTAACAGAGATCATTTATAATAAAACTGGTAATCTTGTAAATCCTCATTCACTCTTCGACATACACATGACCAGAATCCATGAATACAAGCGACAACACCTTAATATTCTTTATATAATCACCCTCTTTAACAGGATTAAGAATAATCCCCAGATAGAAGTAACCCCACGTACATTTATCTTTAGCGGAAAAACATCTCCTGGTTATTTCATAGCGAATCTGATTATAAAGCTTATTAATTCTGTGGCAGATGTTATAAATAATGACCAAGATATAGCAGGTCGGCTAAAAGTTATTTTCCTTCCAAATTTTAATGTAAAAAATAGTCATAAGATTTACGCATCTGCTGATATCTCCGAACAAATTGCTCAACCTAACAGAGAGATATCTGGAATAGGTGGCATAAAATTCTCTATGAACGGGGCTTTGACAATAGGGACCTTCACGGGATTGAATACTGAACTATATGAAGAAATAGGTGCTGAAAACTTTTTTCTCTTCGGTATGACGCCAGAAGAAATATCTAAATTAAAATATCATGGCTATAATCCTATTGTTTACTATAATACAAATCCAAATCTGAAAGAAGTGATCAATCTAATCGGCTCAGGATTTTTTTCAAGAAGAGATGTGAATCTTTTTAAGCCTTTGGTTGACTCTTTGCTTTGTCGTGATGAACAAATGGTCCTTGCAGACTACCAGTCCTATGTTGATTGTCAAGATCTTATAAGCACTATCTTTAAAGACCAAGAAAAGTGGGTAAAGAAGTCTATCCTCACTGTGTCACATATGGGAAAGTTCTCATCTGACAGAGCCATAAGTGAATACAATAAAAAGATTTGGCACATAGCCCCTCTAAAAATTGACTATGATGGAATATAACATGATGGCAGAATACATGAATCTCTTTACGGAACGTACATTAAATGAGACAAAAGGAGTAAGAAATGAATGACAAAAGATTATCAGAAATCTTACAATCTTCTTCCTTACTCAGTCAGGTTGTTGGAGCAGAGAAACTCTTTCTGTCTGGACGTAGAAAAAGGGGTGAAGATTTAGAGAGTGCAGTGAGATTTTTTCTCGAGTTTTTACATGGCTTTGAGAGTTTTGATTTTGACAGCCCCTGTGTTACGATCTTTGGATCCGCACGCTTTCAGGAAAGACACAAGTACTATGAACTTGCGCGGGAGCTTGGAAGGGCACTTGCAAATGCAGGGTATGCTGTCATGACAGGGGGAGGGCCCGGAATTATGGAAGCAGCCAACCGTGGTGCAAAGGAAGCCGGGGGACTAAGTCTCGGTTGTAATATCAAGCTTCCCAAAGAGCAGAAACCAAATCCTTACCTTGATAAGTTTATCGAATTTGAGCACTTTTTTGTTCGGAAGGTAATGCTCGTAAAATATTCATCAGCATTTATTGTGATGCCGGGTGGTTTTGGTACCCTTGATGAGGCTTTCGAGGTAATTACTCTTGCCCAAACAGGAAAACTTGAAAGATTCCCTGTTGTTGGTATGGTAAGAGAATTCTGGGACCATCTCCGTCGCTTTATGCAAAACACAATGCTGGCTGAAGGCACTATCAGCAAAGAGGATATAGATTTAATCCACGGAGCAGACACTGTTGAAGATGCTATCCGCATCATTCGTGGCCTCTCAAGGAGTAGCTTCTTATAATTCACTCACATTTGAATTATAAATGGGGTTTTGATGGCATTTGAAGTTATAAAGGCATCAGGACAAACAGAGGAATTTAATATACAGAAACTTGTAGATTCACTCATACGCTCAGGTGCGCCAGAGTATGTAGCCCGAGATATAGCTAAACAAGTCGAGAACCAAATAAAACCATCAATGCATACTAAGCATATTTATAGAATTGCTAAGAAGATACTACGCCAATATAGCAAAACAGCAGATATGAGATATTCAATTAAAAGGGCTATTTACATGCTGGGACCTGCAGGCTACCAATTTGAAAAATATTTTGCTGAAATACTAAAAGCCTATGGATATTCAACTGAAACAAACAGATTTATCAAAGGATATTGTGTAACTCACGAAGTAGACATTTTTGCAGTTCATAACGGTATCGGTCATGTTATCGAATGTAAATATCACAGCAACGGAGGTATCCCTATAGATGTAAAAATTGCACTTTATGTCTATTCCAGATTCATGGACATTAAAAAGGCATATGAATTGAAAAATGAAGATACGGTATCAATAAATAAGGGATGGCTGGTAACAAATACGCGGTGCACGTCAGATGCAATAAAATATGCAAATTGTATGGGGCTCGAGATTATTAGCTGGAAATACCCTGAAGAAAAAAGTCTTGAAAAAATGATAGAGAATAAAAAACTGTATCCTGTAACTATTCTGTCATCAATAAGAAAGTCTTCGCTTGATAAGCTCTTTAAGAATAATATCATTCTTGTAAGAGATATAGCTGATATAGATGAGATGACTTTTATTAAACAAAGTGGCATTGATATTTCTGTTGCAAGGGTTTTAAAAAAAGAGGCTGATGAACTTTATCATAATACATAGCCGCTATCCTATTCATCATCACAAATTAGCATAATCACATCTGCCCAAAAAATACTTCGTGATCTTAGAAAGACAGGTATGAGAACCGATTTTAGAAGCAAAATCACGGGTAACCTCGATGAGACCGGAGTCGAAGCAGAGGTCTCAGCCAAAGATTTTTAATAGTGATTAAAGTCAGGTGAAGGTTTAAACATAATTGGAGGTAGTTTATTTTGGCTCGAAAATCGGGTCTCATAACTCTTATATAGAATATTTTGGACAGCGATGTAGCATAATAATTTTTACTGTAATGGTAATCTGCTTGATGTAGACAGCAGATTGCTCAGGGTGAAAAGTTAGAAGATAATAGTACCTTTAAGTAAGCATTTAATTACCAAAAGGTAATGAGTAAAAACCAGTAAACACAAAAAAATTTGCTCTTGACAATATTATCTTTTTTGCTGTATTTTTTTATTCTTAGTAAAAATAAAATTTGAAGGGGGGTAGAGAATTGTATGCGTTAGGCACTCATCTCTTGATAGAATTGAGGGATTGCAATCCAGATATTCTTAAGAGTATTGAAAAAGTTAAAAAGATTCTTATTTCTGCAGCAAAAGAAGCCAAGGCAACAATTATAGACATTTCCTTCCATGAATTTAATCCTTTCGGGGTCAGTGGAGTAGTAGTCATCGCAGAATCACATCTTTCAATACATACATGGCCCGAATATTGTTATGCCGCAGTGGACATATTTACTTGTGGTGATGTTATACAACCTGAAATGGCGGTCTCATATCTTATAAAGAATTTTGAATGCAAAAACCCTTCTATTGTTGAAATGAAAAGAGGAATATTATCACACAGAAACGAAAAATTGCCTCATAAGGTTTCATCTACTGCAGAAGATTCATTAGGAGATAGCAAGTTTTATCAAACGATTACGAGTTAGGATTAGAAATATTTAGTCTTCTCTGTTTGCGAGAACAGCAATACCGGGAAGTTCTTTTCCCTCAAGGAGCTGTAGCGCTGCTCCACCCCCTGTAGAGATAAAAGATATTGCATCAGAGACTCCAGCCCTATGAACAGCAAGATCTGTATCGCCACCACCGACAATTGTGAGTGCATACGCATCTGAAATAGCATGAGCAATAGCAAATGTGCCGCGTGAAAATGCATCTATTTCGAATACGCCCATTGGTCCGTTCCATAAAATAGTCTTTGCATCCTGAATAGCCTCTGAAAATAGTTTTACTGTTGCAGGACCTATGTCAAGCGCTGACCACCCCTTTGGTATCTCAAGAGTAGGGATTATCTTAGTTTCAGCTCCTATTTCAACAGACTGGGCAATAACACAATCTACAGGAAGATAAAACTTTATCCCCATCTCTTTTAACTTTCTCCTTATTCTCTGCGCTGTATAGAGCATATCTTCCTCAACAATTGAATTACCCACCTCATATCCCATTGCTTTGATAAATGTATATGCCATGCCACCGCCTATTAATACCTTATCGACCTTCCCCACAAGATTCTCAAGGACATTGATCTTCCCAGATACTTTAGCACCGCCAAGGATTGCCACAAAAGGTCTAACAGGATTATCTATAGCTCCCCTGAGGTACTCTATCTCTTTTTTTAGAAGGAACCCAGCTGCTGCAGGTACAAACTTTGGAACCCCGACAATAGAAGCATGTGCTCTGTGAGCTGTTCCGAATGCATCATTAATATAAAAGTCGGCAAGGGATGCTAAGGCACGAGAAAACTCTAAGTTGTTTTCTTCCTCCCCAGGGTTAAATCTCAGATTTTCCAAGAGTATAACATCTCCTTCTTTCATCTTTGACACCAGAGTTTCAACTTGATGTCCCACACAATCAGGAGCAAAAATTACCTCTTTATTCAGTAGCCTCTGAAGCCTCTTTGCCACAGGTGCAAGACTGAGTCTCGGCTCTCTATTCCCCCTAGGTCTTCCAAGATGAGAACAGAGTATTATCTTTCCTCCCTCATCAATAGCATAGTTAATAGTAGGGAGGGTAGAACGTATTCTTCTGTCATCGGTGACCATTAGATTGTCATCAAGAGGGACGTTAAAATCAGCCCTGATAAAAACCCTTTTGCCTTTCAGATTAAAGTCTTCTATTGTAAGCTTATTAAATACATTCCTAAATGGTACAGGATCTATCAGGTTTTTCTTAGCCATTATCAAGTCCTTTTAATAATAAAAAGTGCCAGGTCCCTTAGCCTTGAACTATACCCCCACTCATTATCATACCAGGCAAGTACTTTTACCATCTTTCCTTCAAGAACCATAGTAAGTTTTGAATCGACAATAGCAGAATGGTCATTTCCATTCAGATCAATTGATACGAGAGGTTCTTCAGAATATTGAATGATTCCCTTCATAGGACCTTCAGCAGCCCTTTTTAATGCTGCATTTACCTCATCTACTGTGACCTCCTTCGATACCTCTGCAACAAGGTCAACAACAGAAACATTTGGGGTGGGTACTCTTATCGCAAGTCCATTGAGCTTTCCTTTAAGGTCTGGAAGCACAAGACCTACTGCCTTTGCAGCACCTGTTGTTGTAGGAATCATATTCATAGCAGCAGCCCTTGCTCTTCTTAAATCTTTATGGGGAAGGTCGAGTATTCTCTGGTCATTTGTATAGGAATGGATCGTTGTCATTAGACCTTTTATGATTTTGAATTCGTCATGTATAACCTTTGCAACAGGTGCAAGACAGTTCGTTGTACATGATGCATTAGAAATCACCCTATGGTTCTTAGGGTCTAATGACTCCTCATTGACCCCCATACATATAGTGATATCAGGTTCTTTAGCAGGAGCAGAGATAATTACCCATTTTGCTCCTGCATCTAAATGTTTCGATGCAGATGGCTTATCAGTAAATCTTCCTGTTGATTCAATAACCATGTCAACACCAAGATCTCTCCACGGTAGTTTTTCAGGTTCTGTCATAGCAAGGATTTTTATCTCTTTGCCATCAACTATGATATTTCCATCACCTGCTTTTACACCTGCTCTAAAAATGCCATGTACTGAGTCATATTTCAAGAGATGGGCAAGAGTTTTTGCGTCAGTCAGGTCATTAATAGCCACAATTTCAAATTCTTTCTGTCCCATACTTGCCCTTAAAAAACATCTCCCTATCCTCCCAAAACCATTAATTGCAATCCGAGTTCCCATAAATCCTCCTTTTATAACCCTACCTTATCCTACAAGGACTGGGTTATTCATTTTAAAACTATTTATAACAATGCCTGTTAAGAGTTTTGGGTAAAAATATGTTGACTTTGGAGGCATTCTCACTGAGAAAACCGCTGCTTTTTCAACATCTTCAACCCTTGTTGGATTTAGGAAAAATGCTCCAGCATATTCTCCATTTTTTACTCTGGCGAGAACCCCTTTAGGATCCATTTCATAATCTACGTCTGATATATCCAGTATATTCTTTAATATAAGGTCATGCAATACAAATACATCTATTCTATTTAGAGATGGATGAATTTTATCTAAGCTGTCTTTTTTGCATTTAAGTAAATACCATCTATCATCCTTATTCTGGTAAAAACCGAAGACACACTTCCTGCCAGACATCTTTTTAGTAATTTCAATGTCTAAATGTACAGTTTCAATATCAAAATGCTTAGACAATCTTTCTATTACATCTGAGGGAACCTTTTTCAACATTCTGTGCGTCGGAAGTATCGTGATGTCATTGTCCAACATATTTGCAAGAAACATCATTATATAATCAAAAGGTTCATCCCCTGAAACTACACCTGAGGTGGATTGTTTTTTCATTCTCATTTCTTTCTGAAACTCAAGAGATGTCTCATACCTATGGTGACCATCCGCAATAAAAATATCTTTAGCTCTTATCTCTTTTTTTATTTTCTCTAAATCTATTTCCTCCGTAATCCTCCATAGCCTGTGTATGGCACCAACAGAATCTCTTACTTCAAATAGAGGTTTTCTCATTGTAACCTTTAAAAGTATAGAGGATATATCCTCTTCTGAACTTTTATACAGAGAAAAAATAGGACTTGTATTTGCCTCACATATCCTCAGTAGGTTCAATCTGTCCTGTTTTGGTTTAGAATATGTACACTCATGCGGATGTATCTTTCCCCCTCCAAAATCCTCAAGCTTCACGAGAGCAAGAAACCCCATTAAATTTTTTACTTCCCCATCTATCTTATAAGAAATGCCATAAGCATAGAATAATGGTTTATCATCACGGATGAATATCCCTTTTTCCAGCCAATCCTCTAAGAATTTTTTTGCTCTTATATATTTATTATTTCCTTCATTGTCATTAAGAAACTCTTTGCCAAAGTCTATCCTTACGATATTATATGGACTTCTCTTATACAACTCCTCTCTGTATTCCTGCGTAATAATATCATACGGAGGAGATAGAACTTCCCCTATTGAGACTTTATTTTTATTATAAAGGATTCCCCTGAAAGGGATAATTTCAGCCATATTAAAATCCCATAGATAAGGACTTGTTATCTTATCATGGTTATACATTAAATTCCAATAGTCTAAAGAATAATTTTAAACTTTTTGATCGATTGAGCGAGGTCATTTTTAACTTCTTTTATACCCTTCTCCCTAAGAGTTCTAACTATTCTTTCTTCTGCGATGCCCTTGAGTAATTGTCTCCTTTTTCTTATGTCTTTTATTTCTCTTATAGCTCTTTTGCGGATTTTTTCTAATAACCTCAGGTATTTTGAAAAATCACGTGTATAAAATCTTTCGAGTTCTTTCCTTATTGATTTCGAAAGAGCTGGACTGATGCCATTAGTTGAAATAGCAATAGTAAGACTCCCTCTTCTTATAATAGAGGGGACTATAAAATTACATAAAGATGGAGAATCAACAACATTTATAAGGCAAGGGGCATCTTTTGAAACATTCCTGTTTGTTACGATTGAATCTGTTGCAGCAATAGTAAGGAAAGCCCTTTGACTATCACCCTTTTTGTATTCTCTTGAAATGTGCTTCAGATTACCCAATGATCTCTCTTTCTCAAGTCTCTTTGTAATTTGAGGACTTATAACAGTTACATTTGCTCCAGACCTCAGAAGAGATAAGACTTTTCTTTCAGAGACCCTTCCACCCCCTATGACTAAAACATTTTTGCCTTTTAAATTAAGAAATACTGGAAAGTATGTAACTCGTGGATTGATATTTAGTGTAGATATATCTTTATTATCCTTAAGGTTTTTATGCTTCACTTTTTAGGTTTGACAGGGAGGAGTTCTTTTTTAGCATCTGAAGCAAGTTTATTATTTGGGTATTTTTCGATAAGACGTTTTAGGTACGCCAAAGCTATGTTTTTCTGACCGAGGTTCTTATAAGACATCCCAATATAAAATAGCACATCGGGTTCCTTTTTATATTCAGGATAGTTTTTTAATAATTCATCGAAACGGCTTATAGCCGCATTAAAAGAACCTTTTTTATAATAGTATTCACCTACAAGGAAGTTATAATCTGCTATTATGTTTTTACATTTTTCTATTTTAAGTTCGATTATATCTTTATAAGGGTTCCGCGGAAACATCTTTTTTAGTTTCTCGAATTCTTCGAGTGCCTTTTCAGCCCCACTATATCCCCTTTCAGGACCTTCTATTTGGTCGAAATAGGTTGAGGCAATTTGGTATTGTGCATAGACTGCATATTTATGTTCTGGATATTCTTCAAGAAATTTTCTATATTCTGCAATAGCAAGCTCTGGTTCTCCTTCCTGAACATAGGAATCTGCAATTTTGAGCTGTGCAAGAGGAGCAAATTTTCTTGAAGTATCTCTGCTTTTAATTTCTTGAAAGGCAGACCTTGCTTCTTCATAGTATTTTTTCTCTAACTCTTTGTTGGCTTTTTCAAATGCATTTTCAGCATCGAAATAATCTTCTCTCTTAACTGTTGACTTACCAGAACATGAAAATAAAAATATCAACAAAAGAAAGGCGATTATGATGTTAATTTTTCTTACCATTTTTCACAAAACAGTACCTTAAAATTGATTCAGGGTTTTACATTCTTTTATCATTCTGTTCATGCTTCCCTGTTTATAACCATCCAGATCAAGAGAAATAAATTTATAGCCAAGGGATTTAAATTTCTCAGAAATAAGACTTCTATTTTCCGGTGCTATAATAAGTTTTATTTCTTCTTCTTTAACCTCTATTCTTGCAAGACAATCGTGATCTCTAACACGAACCTCTACAAACCCAATTTCTCTAAGTAATTCTTCAGCCTTTTCAACCCTTCTTAAAGCCTCTTTTGTAATTCTTTGTCCATAAGGAAACCTCGATGAAAGGCATGGTGAAGATGGTTTGTCCCATGTAGAAAGTCCAAGGTCTCTTGATTTTTCCCTGATTTCCTTCTTTGTAAAACCTGCCTCTATTAAAGGGCTTCTTACATTATATTTTTTTGCTGCATCTATGCCGGGTCTGTAATCAAGTGTGTCATCAATATTACTACCGTCAAGTAAAAAATTATATCTTTCAGATATTGCAATATCAGTTAATTTTCTATAAAGTTCTTTTTTACATAAGAAACATCTCTCCGGTGTATTCCTAATAAATTCTTCCATTAAAAGTTCTTCTGTCTCTATTAGTCTATGCTCAATTCCTATTTCAGCAGTAATTTTCTTTGCTATTTGTAAATCGTTCATAGGGGTTTTATCTGAAACAGATGTTACAGCCAATGTCCTTATTCCTGAAATATCAAGTGCCTTAAGGAGGAAAGTACTATCAACACCACCTGAATATGCAAGGATAGCGCTCTCCATATCTTTAAGTATCTCTATAAGTTTTGTTAGCTTAAAGTTAATTTCCTTTTTATCACAGAACTGATACCTCATAATTCTCCTGATGAAGGTTGCGGTTCTCTCTGACAGTAACCTTCACATTATACAATTGTTCTATCATCTCAAGCCCGGCCCTTTCTTCATCAGAAAGGAGCTCAGCAACTGATGGGTGCGCAGTAACAACAATTTTTCCCCCGCCACTTCTTGCAATCTTCTTTATCTTCCTGAATATTTCATAGCAGAGCGTCTTTGGTGATTTGACAAATCCTTTCCCTTCGCAATATGGACACGGTTCGCATAGGGTTCTTCCAAGGCTTTCTCTAACGCGTTTCCTCGTCATCTGGATAAGTCCGATTTCAGATATATGGGAAATTGTATTTTTTGCTCTGTCTTTTTTCATTGCATCAACAAAGGCATTGAATACCCGCTCCCTGTTTTCAGGTTTCTCCATATCTATGAAATCTACTATGATGATCCCTCCAAGATTCCTGAGTCTGATCTGATAGGCGACCTCCTTGACCGCTTCAAGATTTGTTTTAAATATAGTATCCTCAAGCTCTTCTTTTCCAACAAATTTGCCTGTATTTACATCTATAACAGTCATAGCCTCTGTCTGGTCAAGAACAATATATCCCCCTGATTTAAGCCAAACCTTTCTTCCAAGCGCCCTTGATAAATCAACCTCTATCCCATAGGCATCAAAAATAAGATCTGTTCCTTCATAGAGCTCTATTTTATCTAAAAGCTTCTCGAAATTTGTTTTAACAAAATCTTTCAGTTTTTCATATTCTTCTTCAGAATCTATCACGAGCCTTTTTACATCAGGGCTCATAAGGTCTCTAACGCTTCTGAAAACAAGATCGAGATCACTATAAAGAAGGGAGGGGGCTGATACTTTATCTTTTTTCTTCATTATTGTCTCCCATAATAAGAGGAGAAATTCAAGGTCTTTTTTAATGTCCTCTTCAGCTGATCCCTCGCTTGCAGTCCTGATTATAAGCCCATAACCTTTTGGCTTTATATCCCCTACAATAGTCTTGAGCCTTATTCTTTCTGCTTCATTAGATATCCTCCTTGATATTCCAATATGTTCTACATTAGGCATGAGAACAAGATATCTGCCTGGCAGTGTTACATAAGAGGTTAGACGTGCACCCTTACTTCCAATGGGGTCTTTTGATACCTGAACAAGAATCTCCTGTCCTTCTTGAATAAGGTCTTCAATGGTAATATCTGTTTTGCCTTTTCTCGCAACAAGTTCAAGTGAATCATCTCTCTCTTCAATAAGTGGGGCGTATTCTTCAATATCAGCATGAATATCAGTAATATACAAAAAAGCAGCCTTTTCGAGCCCAATATCAACAAATGCTGATTGCATTCCGGGTAGGATTTTAAGTACTCTCGCTTTGTATATATTACCTACAAGACTTGCATCCTGTTTTCTTTCTACATAAAATTCAACGACCTGACCACCTTCAAGTAGCGCAACTCTCGTTTCTTCGCGTGTTACATTAATTAAGATCTCGCTATCCATTGAGATCTCCTTTCAAGAGGACTCAACCACGCTCCATCCCACCCATAAAGAGCTACTCTCATTATATCTAATTCTTTCATAGGAACTCCGAATATCATAGGGAGAAGTTCACTTAGTCGGACCTTCAATATTTTAAGGTCAACAACTGTCAAATATACTGTGTTGTCATCTACTATTTTTATATCCTCTACCATGTCCCTTAGGTTTATAACATCCCCTTTCCTTTGAATATATACTTCATTTTCTGATAAAAAGAACTTGACAGGGGAAAGGTTATTACATTTTATCCTATACCTATACCTTGTTATAAAGCTACTGAGGGAACTTACATGGGGAGATATAGTTAACATATCTCTAATATAGATCCCTTTAGGAAGAGTATCGTTTAATTTTCTCATGTTTAAAAGTGTATCGAAAGGGGGTATAAATTCTACATCAAAATATTCGCAAATACCTCCGATACCAACGCCGAGTGGAGGTCCAAAGGATATTTTGGGGGTAGGATGGAAACCTTCTGTATATACAAGTGGCAAACAAGCTCTCCTCATAGCCCGATGAAGTACATCTATAAGTTCAAGATGTGAAAGATAACGCAATCTGCCTATTTTTGAGAATTCAACCCTTATCCTTAGTGGCTTAAAGTGCTTCTTAATCCCGTTATATTCAACCTTACTAAAGGAAGAATTAAAGGTAGGTGAGAGGAGATTTGAGTTCGTAGGCTGGGATTCAGACTCAATAGTTGCAATTTGTAGCTTGTTACTTTCTTTACACCCAAGTCCACATTTCTGGCATATTCTTCTGCAATCAGGTGTTAAATTTTCATCAAAGGCTTTTAGTCTTTCCCCCCAGAGAAAATCTTTACTTACACCGACATCTATTATGTCCCAGGGGAGTATATCTGAGATTGTATATTCTTTTCTTGCAAAGTCTTCTGTATTTATACCTGTTATACCCATTGCCTCTTCCCATTTCTCAAAGTTGAAGACCTCAGACCATCCATCAAGCCTGCATCCTTCTGACCATGCTTTCTCAATCAGAAGACCTATGCTTTCATCTCCACGACAAAAAGCAGCCTCAAGAAGGCTCATTCTATCATCATGGTCTTTGATATTAAAACCCTTTTTCAAAAGGACATCTCTAAGATATTTCTTTTTTCTTCTGAGATCTTCTAAAGAAGGTTGACCAAACCACTGAAAAGGTGTATGGGACTTAGGAACAAATGAAGAAATACCAATGTTTATATTAACAAATCTATTTGTGTATTTTTTTGAAATTTTAAGAGATTTTAAAACCATTTTGGGTATTGCCTCTATATCTTCATCATCTTCTGTAGGGAGTCCAATCATAAAGTATAGCTTTAAATTATGCCATCCTTCTTCGAAGAGTATTTTTAATGCCACTTCATACTCTTCCTCTGAGAAGTCTTTATTTATTACTTTTCTCAATCTATCAGTGCCAGCTTCAGGTGCTATTGTGAAACCGGTTTTTCTTACAGCCCTTATCTCCTTCAGGATTTCAGAATTTATTGACCCAACCCTGAGAGAAGGTAGAGATATAACAATTTTGTTTTTTGAAAATCTCCTGTTGAATTCTTTTAAAATATGTAAAAGGCAACTATAGTCTCCTGCGCTCAAAGATGTGAAAGAGACCTCTTCATATCCTGTATTCTTAAGGGAATTTTCTGCGATTTCCATAATATTTTCAGGGGATCTCTCACGAACTGGCCTGTAAATTATCCCTGCCTGACAAAATCTGCATCCTCTTGAACAACCTCTTGAAACCTCAATATTTACTCGGTCATGGACTATGGATGTATATGGTACAACTGGATTGTCTGGATAAGGGGCTTCATCGAGGGATTTGATAAAACGGCGCTTTATTCGTGTTAAATATTGAGTGTTGAGCGTCGGGTTAAAAAACTCCGAACTCCGAACTTTAAACTTTGAACTATGAACTGAAGGCACATACATCCCTTCAATCTCGGCTAATGCCTTAAAAAGGGATTCTTTCTTACTATCTCCTGTCTTTCTCCAGTTATAATATAACTCAACTACTTCTCTTATGGCATCTTCACCATCGCCAATCAAGAAGGCGTCAATAAAGCGAGACATTGGTTTGGGGTTTACAGTACATGGTCCACCAGCAATAATAAGTGGATAACTATATAATGAATTAGCTCTTTCTTCAGACTTTAAAGGTATTCCCCCAAGATAGAGCATATTCAGGACAGTTGTATATGATAGTTCATATTGGAGGCTAAAACCAACAATATCAAAATCTTTCAACGGACGGCCAAATTCTAACGATGTAATAGGTATCCCTTTTGCTTTTAACTCTGCTTCAAGGTCTATCCATGGAGAGAAGACCCTTTCAGCAGATGCAAAGGGAAGGTCATTTATTATCTTGTAAAGTATTTTGAGACCGAGATGAGACATACCAATCTCATACACATCAGGGAATGCAAGGGCTACCTTTACAGGGGCTTCCTTATGAATAGAGTTAATCTCATTGTTTATATATCTGCTCGGTCTCCGGAAAGATGAGAGGTTCATAGCTAAGGATACCATCGTATAAACACCTTTTTCAAATCAAGAAGATGTCTTGATTATTATGAAAAAAATGCCAATAAGAGAGAGAATGCCGAGATTTATCGAACGGATCAGAATAGAGGAATTCAAGAAAGCGATCTTTCAGGAAAATTAGGAAAGCTACCATTTTCTTGAATTGAAAGGCAAAAAGAGCAATATTGTTGTTAATACAAACAGAAATCCTCAGCTCATCTAATTATATTTTAGTGCAAACCTGTTTATACCAGGTTCTTTAGAATTTTAGCTTCTTTTTCACATGCTATAATACGAAAACAAAATAAACTTACACGACTCGAGGAGATGAAGAAATATGGAAGACAAGAAGTTTTACCCAACCAAAAGATATATTGAATTTCAACAGAATGCGGTCACAAATTTAGAAAAATTTTGGGGGAAAGAGGCTGAAAAACTTCCGTGGTTCAGGCGCTGGGAGAAGATCCTTCATTGGGAAGAGCCTTACGCAAGGTGGTTTGTTGGCGGCTTATTGAACGCCTCATATAGTTGTCTTGACGCTCATCTCAACACATGGAGAAAAAATAAAGTGGCAATATACTGGGAGGACGAGCAGGGAAATACAAAATCTTTCAGTTATGCACAGCTACATAGGGAAGTTAATAGACTTGCATCTGTCCTGAAGAAGGTTGGTGTTCAGAAAGGTGATATTGTTGTTCTATATCTACCTATGATTCCCGAACTTGTTATATCAATGCTTGCAACGGTAAGGATAGGAGCAATTCATACAGTTGTCTTCTCAGGGTTCAGCAGTCAAGCATTAACAGACAGAATCAATGATACAGGAGCAAAGGTCTTGATAACAGGAGACTTTGGTATCCGTAGAGGAAAGTTAGTTCCTCTTAAAGAGATTGTTGATATCGCCCTGAAAAATGCACCGACTGTTAAAAAGGTAATTTTGGTCAAAAGGACAGATGAGATGGTTAGAATAGAAGAAGGGCGAGACCTGATTTATCAAGAGCTGATGAAAGATGCAGAGAAATATATTGAACCTGAGCCTGTCGAAGCCACCCATCCATTATATATCCTATACACATCGGGAACCACAGGAAAACCTAAAGGAATTGTCCATTCTACAGGTGGATATTTAGTTTATAACTATGCAACTTATAAATGGGTATTTGACATATCTGATGAATCTATTTACTGGTGTACTGCAGATGTTGGTTGGGTTACAGGACATTCAGCAATTGTTTATGCACCCCTGCTTCATGGTGCAACAATTGTCATGTATGAAGGTTCTCCTGATTATCCATATCTGGATAAATGGTGGGAGATAATAGAAAAATATGGTGTCACAATTTTTTATACCTCTCCAACAGCACTGAGGATGTTCATTCGTTTCGGAGAAGAATGGATTAAAAAGCATGACCTGAGCAGTCTAAGGATACTTGGAACAGTGGGCGAGGCTATTAACCCAGATGTATGGGAATGGTATTACAAAAACATAGGGAATGAAAAATGTCCTATAGTTGATACATGGTGGCAGACAGAAACAGGTGGGATAATGATATCTCCTGCTCCAGGGTTGGAGCTAGTACCTCTCAAACCAGGCTCTGCTACACTCCCTCTGCCCGGGATTGATGCAGAGGTTGTAGATGACTCTGGTAACCCTGTTAGCCCAGGGACGAAGGGCTATTTAGTCATAAGAAAGCCATGGCCAGGAATGCTTATGAACATTTATAAGGATCCTTCACGATATATTGAGACATACTGGTCGAGATTTAAAGGAATGTATTATACTGCTGATTATGCGATAAAGGATGAAGAGGGATATTTCTGGCTTCTTGGAAGAGCAGATGAAGTTTTAAAAATAGCTGGACATAGGATCGGTACCGCAGAGATTGAGAGCTCAGCAATCAATACACCCTCAGTTGCCGAGGCTGCAGTTGTTTCAGTCCCTGATGAGGTGAAAGGAGAAGCAATAGCCCTTTTCGTAATACTAAAAAAAGGATATAAGCCTACAGAAGAGATTAAAGGAGAAATCATTAATAATATTCGTAAGATGATAGGACCTATTGCTACGCCAAGAGAGATATACTTTGTGGAAAGACTTCCAAAGACCCGCTCGGGTAAGATTATGAGGAGGATATTAAAGGCGATTATTATGGATAAACCTATCGGAGATATTACTACACTGGAAGACGAAGCCTCTGTTGAAGAAATAAAAAGGACTTACGATGAGATTAAAAGGATGTTAAAGGGATAAATAAATTTTTTCAAAACATCAATTTAGGTATGAATTAAATAGCTTAGAAGTTTCGAGAGATAGGTAGTATTCCATGGTTTCCATATTTTCAGGAATTTTATTACTCTTTATAGTAATCCTTTCTGTTCTTATGTGGCCTGCCTCAAAATAACCATAAACAGCTATTAGCAGAGAAATTATGAAAGGCAATAAGAAAGACAACCTCGCAGAAAGGGTATAGGCAATAATATTTATTTTTAATGCTAAACCAATTAAATAGATTATTAGACGATAGGTATCAGTCCTCATATAATACGGAGGGTTTGAGATTGTTCATTTTTACGTGGTATATTACAAAATATCTCAGGAGGCTAAATAGATATGTTGGTTGTTCAAAAATATGGTGGCACATCTGTTGGAAGTTTAGACAGGATAAAGGCAGTTGCGGAGAAGATTGCAAGTACATATAAAGAGGGAAATCGTGTCGTTGCTGTTGTCTCTGCTATGGCTGGTGAAACAGATAAGCTCATTGGTCTTGCAAATCAGTTATCACAAAACCCTGATGAGCGGGAGATGGACCTTCTGCTTTCCTCAGGAGAAAGAATCAGTGCTGCTCTGACAGCAATTGCAATAAGACAAGTCGGTTTAAAAGCCATGTCTTTTACAGGCAGGCAGGTAGGGATTATAACTGATGAGGTTCATACCAGGGCAAAGATAGAAAGGATAACAGCAGAAAGGGTGAAGAAGGCAGTAGAAGAAGGCGTAATTCCTGTTATCGCAGGGTTTCAGGGTATTACAGAGAAATCTGATGTAACAACACTCGGTAGGGGAGGTTCTGATCTTACTGCTGTTGCTGTTGCAGCAGCACTCAATGCAGACATCTGCGAAATTTATACGGATGTTGAAGGTATTTATACAACGGACCCTAACATTGTTCCTGAGGCGAGAAAATTAGAAAAGATTTCCTATGATGAGATGCTTGAACTTGCCAGTCTCGGAGCAAAGGTTCTTCAGACCAGGTCTGTTGAATTTGCAAAAAAATATAATGTCCCTGTTGTTGTAAGATCAAGTTTTAGCGACAATCCTGGGACCCTTGTAATGAAGGAGGATAAAGAAATGGAAAAGGTTGTAGTCTCAGGTGTTGCATATGATAAGAACCAGGCAAAGATTACAGTCATAGGTGTGCATGATAAACCCGGTATCGCTGCAAAGTTATTTAATTCGATTGCAGAAGCTAACATTATTGTCGATATGATCGTTCAGAATGTAAGCAGTGACGGAAAGTCAACAGATATATCCTTTACAGTTCCCAAGGTAGATAGCAAGAAAACACTAAATATTACTAAAGGAATTGTTACAGAACTCGGTGCAAAGTCTGTAAATCTCAGGGAGGATATAGCAAAGGTTTCTATTGTCGGCGTTGGTATGAGAACACATTCAGGGGTTGCGGCAAAGATGTTCGAAACTCTTGCAAGGCAAGGAATTAATATCTTGATGATCAGCACCTCGGAGATTAAGGTATCCTGTGTAATAGATGCAAAATATACAGAACTTGCCGTAAGGGTTCTGCATGATGCCTTTGAACTTGGAGAAAAATAATTGAAGCGTTCTGTAGAGATCTATGACACGACCTTAAGAGATGGTTCACAGACTGAGGATATTTCCTTCTCAGTAGAGGATAAACTACGTATTACAGAGAAACTTGATGAACTCGGCGTCCATTATATTGAGGGAGGTTGGCCGGGTTCAAATCCAAAAGATAACGAATATTTTAAGAAAGTAAAAAAACTAAATCTCGAAAATTCCAACATCGTTGCTTTTGGTAGCACCCACAGACCCAGATACCGTATTGAAGAAGATAATACGATGAAGGCTCTTCTTGACTCAAATACGAAGATCATAACTATATTTGGAAAGACCTGGGATTTTCATGTAAAGGAGGCTCTGAAAATTTCGCTTAAAGAAAACCTTCAAATTATACATGATTCAATTGTCTATCTCAAAGAGAACGGCAGGAAGGTTTTTTTTGATGCAGAGCACTTTTTTGATGGATATAAATACAATCCAGATTATGCGATGAAGTGTTTAATCACAGCAGAGAATGCTGGAGCAGAGCGTCTCGTACTTTGTGATACTAATGGGGGAAAATTACCAAATGAGGTAGGAAGTGTAGTTGAAGCAGTTATGAAATATATCAATATACCCATTGGAATTCATGCACATAATGATTCGGATTGTGCTGTTGCAAATTCTCTTGTAGCAGTTGTAAGTGGAGCTTCTCATGTTCAGGGAACTATTAATGGTCTTGGAGAAAGGTGTGGGAACGCAAATCTCTGTTCTGTAATACCAGACCTTCAGATCAAACTCGGTATAAACTGTATAAGTAACGAACAACTAAAAAGACTAAGGGATGTATCAAGATTTGTAAACGAAATAGCAAATCTAAGGCATTTCAAAAGACAACCATTTGTTGGCGACAGTGCCTTTGCTCACAAGGCTGGCATCCACGTAAGTGCAATCAGAAAGAGACCTGAAACATATGAACATATTAAGCCCGAACTTGTTGGAAATTCACAAAGAGTCCTTATATCAGACCTTGCAGGTAAGAGTAATGTACTAAGAAAAGCTGAGGAATTTGGAATTCACCTTGACGCCGATTCACCACAGGTACAGGATATGGTTACTACCCTGAAGAACCTTGAAAATGAAGGATTTCAGTTTGAAGGAGCAGAAGCATCTTTTGAATTACTGATGAAGAAATCTCTTGGACTTCACAGGAGATTCTTTGACCTTATAGGTTTCAGGGTTATAGTGGAGAAAAGAAAAGAAGGTGAGGAGCCTATAAGTGAGGCAACTATAATGGTAAGGGTTGGTGGACGCATAGAGCATACAGCATCAACGGGCAATGGACCAGTCAATGCAATCGATAATGCATTAAGAAAAGCTCTTGATAAATTCTACCCTGAATTAAAACATGTTGTGCTACATGACTATAAAGTGAGAGTACTTACAACAGGTAAAGGCACCTCTGCAAAGGTCAGGGTACTCATAGAGTCAGGTGATGAAGAAAAGAGATGGGGGACTGTTGGTGTATCTGAGAATATTATTGAGGCATCATATCAGGCCCTCGTTGACAGTATAGAATATAAACTGCTCAAAAATGGAAAGAGTCATTGAATATTAAAATATCAATTTTTAATTCCAGATAGAGGGGGTTATATATGGCAGAGATAGATGTTGAGAAAATAAGAAATGTAGCAATTATTGCACATGGAGGAGCTGGTAAGACCTCACTTGTAGAGGCAATGCTTTTTAATGCTGGCTCTATTGATAGACTTGGAAATGTTCAGGACGGCACAACAACAACAGATTATGAGCCTGAAGAGATAGAAAGAAAAATAACTATTTCATCAGCCTTTGCATTCTGTGATTGGAAAGGACACAAGACAAACCTCATAGATACCCCTGGCTTTATCAATTTTATTGAAGATGCCAGAAGTTGTCTCAGAGTTGCTGATGGAGCTGTCGTCATTATAAGTGCAATCTCAGGTGTAAAGGCAGAAACTGGGAAGGTCTGGAGGTATGCTGATGAATTTGAATTGCCAAGGATTGTATTTGTAAATAAAATGGATAGGGATATTGCAAACTTTTCAAGGGCGATAGGAGAACTCGAGAAGGCTTTTGCCAAAGAAGCTGTCCCTATAATAATGCCTATAGGGTCTGGAGAGAACTTCAGGGGTGTTATTGATCTAATAAAAATGAAGGCTTACATATATCAGAATGGTAAGCCGGAGGAATCTGATATTCCTTCTGAAATATTACCAGAGGCTGAAGATTACAGAAAAAAGCTTGTAGAAAAGGTTGCAGAGTCAGATGATATCCTCCTTGAAAAATACCTTGAGGGAGGTGGTCTCACAGAAGAAGAAATAAACAAAGGTATTAGAGAATGCTCACTAACAAAAAGATTTGTTCCTGTTACATGTGGCTCAGCAACAAGAAATATTGGAATTCCACATCTCCTTGATAGTATATTATTGTGCCTACCTTCGCCTTTTGAAATGGCTCGATTATCATCAATAAAAGGGAGAAATCCAAAAGATAAAAAAGAGGTTGAAAGAAAGCCATTAAAAACTGAACCCTTCTCAGCATATATATTCAAGACGATCGCAGACCCTTTTGCTGGCAAGCTCTCTGTCTTCAGAGTATATTCGGGAGTGCTAAGGGCTGACTCTAATGTTCTGAATACAACAACCAGTGCAAAAGAAAGGATTGGACAGGTATTCTATCTTATGGGGAAAAAACAGATTCCTGCTCATACACTTGGACCGGGTGAAATTGGTGCTGTTGCAAAACTGAAGGAGACATATACAGGTGATACCCTTTCAGATGATGCACATCCAATAATTTTTGAAAAGATTAAATTTGCTGAACCAATAATTTCTTATGCAATAGCCCCAAAGAGTAAAGGGGACGAAGAAAAGGTTAGTGTTAGCCTTAGCAGGATATTAGAAGAGGATCCTACTCTTAGGTTCCAGAGAGATGAAGAGACAAAGGAGATGATCCTTTCAGGAATGGGGCAGGTTCACATTGAGGTGGCGATTGAAAAATTGAGGAGAAAGTTTGGTGTTGAAGTTGTAATGAAGACCCCTAAGGTCCCTTATAGAGAGACAATTAAAGTGCTTTCAAGGGCACAGGGCAAATACAAAAAGCAGTCAGGTGGTCGTGGTCAATATGGTGATTGCTGGCTGGAGATTGAACCATTACCAAGAGCAGGTGGATATGAGTTTGTTGATAAAATTGTTGGCGGTGTGATTCCTCAACAATACAGACCAGCGGTTGAAAAGGGAGTTATTGAAACAATGAAAAGTGGTATTCTCGCAGGATATCCAGTGATAGATATAAAAGTTACTCTTTATGATGGTTCCTATCATACTGTTGATTCATCAGAGATGGCATTCAAGATTGCTGGGGCAATGGCTTTAAAAAAGGCCTTCATGAATGCAAAGCCTATAATCCTTGAGCCCATAATGAAAGTTGAAGTTATTACTCCTGATGATACACTCGGAGCTGTAATAGGTGATTTGAATGCGAAGAGAGGAAAGGTTCAAGGAGTAGAACCTCAGGCAGGAGGTAATCAGAAGGTTATCTCTTTTGTGCCAATGGCTGAGATGCTCACATATGCAAACCAGCTTCACAGCCTAACATCAGGAAGGGGTCTTTACTCAATGGAATTTTCACATTATGAAGAGGTCCCTGGACATATTTCACAGAAGTTGGTCACTGAGTTTGAGGCTCAGAAAAAGGAAAAGGCAGAAGAAAAGTGAGTATCCTCTCAAAAAAGGATTATAAGAATACCCTTAATCTTCCCCAGACAGACTTTCCTATGAAGGCAAATCTTTCTGAGAGAGAGCCTAAGATAATAGAATTCTGGGAAGAGAAAAAAATATATAAAAAGATACAGGAGAAAAATAAGAATAACAAATCATATATTCTCCATGATGGGCCTCCTTATGCTAATGGACCAATTCACATAGGTCATGCACTTAATAAGATTCTCAAAGATATAATCATAAAGTATAAATCAATGAAAGGCTTCTATTCGCCATA
>JACAEY010000029.1 GCA_013388605.1 Nitrospirota bacterium
CGCGCCTGAGAGGATTCGAACCTCCGACCCTCGGCTCCGGAGGCCGATGCTCTAATCCACTGAGCTACAGGCGCACTCTGATTTCGGAGATAAAACACTCTCCTTATTTCCAACCCTTAGCTCAGAAATTCAAAATTTGCTTTGCAAATTTTGTTTGGGGTGAGTGAGGGGACTCGAACCCCCAACACCTGGAGCCACAGTCCAGTGCTCTAACCATTGAGCTACACTCACCGATTAAAAAGCTATAAGTGAAAAACCAATAGTTAATACTAAATCAGAGAAAATCATCCCGTCAACAATTAGTAAATACAATAATTCTATAATAACTAGTAATTCTCTTTTGAAATTTCCAGAGCGCGCCTGAAGGGATTCGAACCCCTGACCCACTGCTTAGAAGGCAGTTGCTCTATCCAGCTGAGCTACAGGCGCACCTTTAGTTAAAAATGTAAAGTAAACAGTAATTAGTAAAACAAAAATAGATACTTCAGTCAAATTGAAATGATAACTTATCACTCACAACTTTTGACTAATCTGGTGCCGGTGGTGGGAGTCGAACCCACATCCCGATAAAATCGGGACCGGATTTTGAGTCCGGCGCGTCTGCCAATTCCACCACACCGGCATTCTTAAATTCAGAATTAACCTTTATTATTCATGAAATTCTTGGCGGATGCAGTATTTAAGCTTGTTTATCCCAAAAGCTTTCGGGATACCTCAGGGTCCCGATCTTATCGGGACAAGAATAAAGAAAATACTGCATATGCCAATATCTACAAATTTATGATATAAATAGGTTAAAGTTTTCAATTTCATTTTACATTTTGCATATTTAGATTTGCAATGATAGATGAACTATTTTCCTATACAGAAGTTCTTAAATATACTATCGAGTATATCATCTGTTGTTATAGCTCCTATAATCTCTCCAAGACTATCAAGAGAATCCCTGATCTCAAATGCGATTATCTCTATTGGGGCATACTCTGAAATTCCTGATAACGCTCTACCAAGAGATGACAAGGCATTTTCAATTGCTATCTTATGCCTGATATTTGTAACAAGAACACCTTCTCTACCCTCTTTCCAGTCTTTGAGAAAATGGTTAAAGATACTGCTTTTAAGCTCTTCAATCCCATCTCCTCTCGTTGCTGAAATACACAAGATACAATGTTCGTTTGAAGAGAAATATGGGATAATGCTACTTTCATCAAGAACATGAGGAAGGTCACACTTGTTAATAACAATAAGTGCATTTTTGTCTTTTGTTTTATCTAAGACTTCTAAATCCTCCTCACAAAGTTTTTCACTACCATCAAAGATAGCTATAACAAGATCAGCATTTTCAATACTCTGAAGACTTCTCTTTACCCCTTCTCTCTCAGCAATATCATGAACTTTTCTTATCCCTGCGGTGTCCATTATTCTGACAGGAAGACCTCTGATATTAAGATATTCCTCTATAACATCCCTTGTTGTGCCGGGTAGAGGTGTAACTATTGCTCGGTCTTTTCTCAAAAGTGCATTAAGGAGGGATGACTTGCCGACGTTTGGTCTTCCGACGATAGCTATTGAAAGCCCTTCTCTAAAAAATCTTGCCTCCTTGTAAGTCTCAAGAAGTCTTAGAAGTTCTAATTTAATCCCTTCCATCGATTTTTTCATTTCTTCCTTTGTAGCTGGCTCAATATCTTCCTCTGGGAAATCTATATATGCCTCAATATTCACACAAAGGTCCTTGAGTCTATCCCTGATAATAGTTATTTTTTCAGATAGCCCACCCTGAAGCTGTTCTATTGCAATTCTCCTGCTTTCGTCAGTCTTAGCTCTTATAAGATCAAGCACCGCTTCTGCCTGGCTCAGGTCTAATCTCCCATTTATGAAAGCCCTCATTGTAAATTCTCCAGGGTCTGCAAGCCTTGCACCTTCTTTAAGGACTAATTCCAGAATTTTTCTTAGGGGTAACATTCCACTATGGCAGTTTATCTCTACGACATCTTCTTTAGTGTATGTATGAGGAGAACGCATAACTGTGACAAGGATTTCATCAATCATTTCATCTGTTAAAGGGTCTTTTATAAACCCATAGAGTATTTTATGGGAAGGTAAGTCCTCGAGCGATTTATTTTTGGGTGAGTAAAATATTTTCTCTACAATTGAAACTGAGTCTTTACCACTCAGCCTTATGATACCTATGCCCCCTTCACCAATAGGTGTAGATATTGCAGCTATAGTGTCATCTTTAAACATATATTTCTTTTAGTATAACGCAGACAATGCTCTAATATAATTCGTTATCAATATCCGTTGCCCGTGACTTTAAAGAATGTCAAAAATTTACGGACATCTTAGAATGGGTTACACTTTTAATTTCTTATTTACGTAAAACTGCTGGATTATACTGAATACATTATTCATTAGCCAGTATAAGACAAGACCAGATGCAAAGTTAAGAAATATAAAAGTGAATACAATAGGCATTATCATCATGATCTTATTCTGAGTAGGGTCCATAGAGGTTGGGGTCATCTTTTGCTGAACTACCATTGTGATGCCCATAAGAATTGGTAAAGGACCAACAGCAAAGCCACCAATTAAAGGAAACCATGCAGGAATGTGACCGAATAAGGTATCTGGTGCAGAAAGGTCTTTTAGCCATAGCATAAAAGGCGCTCCTCTTAATTCTATAGAAATGAGTAAAATCTTATATAAAGCAAAAAAGATCGGTATCTGAAGAATAATAGGAAGACACCCGCTTACAGGATTTACTTTATACTTCTTATAAAGTACCATCATCTCCTGCTGCATACGCTGTGGGTCTTTCTTAAATTTCTCCCTAATCTCTGCCATTTTCGGTTGAATCTCCTGCATCTTCTTCATTGCTTTCTGGCTCTTATTAATGAGAGGGATAAAAGGAATCCTTACTATTAAAGTAATGAATACAATAGCCCATCCATAGTTTCCAAGAAATTTATAGAAGAGCTTCAATATCCAGAAAAGAGGGACGGCTATTATCGAAAAGAAACCAAAATCTATGATGTGCTCAAGACCTAACTTGAGAGCCTTCAGCCGTTCATATTCCTTTGGTCCTGCATAAAGAATAAATCTATTTATATCAGGCTTCCCCCTGAAAGCAATAATAGGAGACTCATCTTTTTTCCAGACCTTTGCCTCTTCCATAACAGTGAGAGGCACGAGTGAGGCAAAGAAATATTTGTCCTCTTGTGCTATCCATTTGAGTCCTCCTGAATATGTTTTTGCTTCCTTCAGTTTCTTTTTATCAAACTCTATCCTGTCAGTCTCTTTAAGTAGGACAGGTCCTGTATGGACAGCATCCTGTTTTTCATCATGAATACCAAAATCAGAGCCGATTGTAATCCAGTAGTCAACAAGCCCAGAGACCTCGTCTTTAACATCAATCCTATAATCATCATTGTAGAATATATATGTTCTTCTCAATGAAAAATTCTTATCCGAATATTCAAACACAAGTGAGTCAGATATTTTGTCTTTAGTTAGAATTATATCTTTGCTACCGGTGTAAAAATCTGCATCTACAAAATTAAAGTTATCCTGTGTGCCTATTGCAAGTGGAGGTATTAAACCTTCCGTCTTTAAGAGAATAATATTTTTACCCTCTTTATCCTTATATTTTTTAATCTCATAATATTTTAAAGTTCCACCCTTAGTAGTAAATATTGCTGAATATAAATCGGTCTCTATCTTAATCTTTCTCTCTTGAGAAGCCTTTTTAGTTAAAAGAGTTTCAATTGGTTTTATAGGAGGAGGTTCTTCTTTTTTTGTAACCTCAGCCTTTTTCTGAACCTGCTGAGGTTGTGGTTTATAGAAGAACTGCTGATAGAGAAACAGGATAATAAAAGCAAGTGCGACTGCTATTAAAGCCCTCTTTTCCATTTTTATTTCATATCCTCAAAAAACTTCTCTGATAAAGCTTCATGTTTATATTTATATTTATATTTCCCAATGAGTATAACTGGATCATCTCCTCCTTGATGGAAAGGATGACATTTCAACAATCTTCTGACTATAAGATATAAACCTTTCGCAGTTCCATGGTTTTTTATTGCTTCCATTGCATATTCAGAGCAAGTTGGGTTAAATCTACAGCTCATAGGCAAAAAAGGAGATAAAAGATATCTATATAGCTTTATCAGCCACAATAAGATTTTACCCATTTTAAAATATCCTGTTCATGTTAATCTTACGCATATCTTAAAAAGCCTAAAACTATCTCCCAAATCAGAGAGAATCTATTTTATACGAAAGAGTCGGATAAAAAGAAATCATAAGTTGAAAGGAGGAAAATTTTAAGGTGTCAATCTTTTCCTTCCCTTGTTTCTTCTCCTCTTAAGGACTTTACGACCTCCTGCAGAACTCATTCTTTCAAGAAAGCCATGAGTCCTCTTCCGCCTTATTTTATGTGGATGGTATGTAGTATATGTTCCCATTTTAAAATAAAATTATAAATACCAATTTAAATTAATGTCAAGCTAACGAATTCATAATAAATATTATTAAGTATAAAGATATTCATAAAAAATATGATTGATTTATAATATTCTCTATGAAAAAATTGTCTTTCCTTCTATGGATTTTTCTTTCAATTTTTCTTTCCTTTTCTTTGGCTATTGTTACTGGAATTTATAGACCACATGAAAAAGTCAATGCTATCTGGATGGTTATTGCAACTGCATGTTTCTATGTCCTTGCATATAGATTTTATGGGGCGTTCCTTGCTGCGAAGGTTGTAACTCTTGATAACAAAAGGATAACCCCCGCACATATCTTGTATGATGGAAAAAATTTTTATCCTACGAATAAATGGGTCCTTTTCGGACACCACTTTGCTGCTATAGCAGGTGCCGGTCCGCTCGTTGGTCCTGTGTTAGCTTTACAATTTGGTTATCTACCCGGTTTCCTATGGATACTTATTGGAGCTGTCCTCGCAGGCGGTGTTCATGATTTCATAATCCTGACAGCTTCTATGAGGAGGAATGGCAAATCCATCGCACAGATAGCCAAAGAGGATGTAGGACCTGTAACAGGTGTTGCCGCTCTTATAGCGATACTCTTTATTTTAATAGTTGCAATAGCAAGCTTAGGACTAGTTGTAATAAATTCCCTTTATTCGAATCCCTGGGGGACATTCATAATTGGTATGACAATACCAATCGCTCTATTCATGGGGGTATACATGAAATCTATAAAACCTGCAGGAATTGGCATAATCTCTTTAATAGGTTTTTTTCTTCTATTTTTGACGGTGATACTCGGAAGGTTAATTCCCTCATCTTCTGTTTCCTCGATATTCAATCTTAATAAGAATACCCTGTCTATCCTTCTTGCTGTTTATGGGTTTTTAGCCTCAGTTCTTCCTGTCTGGATGCTTCTTGCACCAAGGGATTATCTTTCCTCATTTATGAAGATAGGGGTTATATTTCTCCTTACAATAGGAATTGTAACTGTTGCGCCTGATTTAAAAATGCCACCTTTTACAAAATTCATTCATGGTTGGGGACCTGTAATTCCTGGAACAGTATTCCCCTTCGTTTTTATTACAATAGCATGTGGTGCGATATCTGGATTCCATTCTCTCATCTCATCAGGAACCACACCAAAAATGATAGAAAAGGAAAGTTATGCAATGCCGATTGGATATGGAGCGATGCTTGTAGAGGGATTTGTTGCTGTAATCGCATTAATAGCAGCCGGTGTCTTAATACCGGGAGATTATTTTGCGACCAATACACGGCTTTCTTTCTCAGAGCTCTCATCTTTAGGGTTTCCTGTATATGAGATAAAAAATCTATCAGAGACAGTTGGGGTTGAACTGGCAGGAAGACCGGGAGGAGCTGTATCTCTGGCTATTGGGATGGCATATATATTCTCCTCTATCCCTTTTCTTAAACATCTAATGGCTTATTGGTATCAGTTTGCTCTCATGTTTGAAGCTCTTTTCATTCTTACAACCATAGATGCAGGCACAAGGGTTGCCAGATATGTAGTTCAGGAGATAGGTGGATATTTATACAAACCGTTTGGAGATCTAAGTTCATCCTCAGGAAATATTTTAGCCAGTTTTTTTGTTGTCCTTGCATGGGGATATTTTATCTTCACTGGTTCTATATCGGCTATCTGGCCCATGTTTGGTACTGCAAATCAGCTACTTGGAATGCTTGCCCTGTGTATAGGAACAACCTTATTGATAAAGATGGGAAGGATTAAGTATATATGGGTAACCCTACTACCCATGATTTTCATGTCTGTAATAACTTTTACTGCATCTGTCCAGCTTGTTCAGGATTTTATAAATAAATCCTTTACTTCTCCTGAGCCACTTACCTTAATGGTAAATGCTTTCCTTATAGGTTTAATGATGATTCTTGCATCGGTCGTGGTAGTAGATTCTGCAATCAAATGGTACGGATATCTTGTAAAGAAAAAACCTCTCTCTTTAGGAGAGGTCTCTTTATCCAGAACAAAACGTAGATAGAGTAATTATCTTTTCTACTTCTTTCCCATCGGGATAGACATCTTTTTCAGCTGTTCTTTTGATAAAGGTTCGCCAAATGCTGCATAATGTATTAGAGGCAAAGCTGGATTATCAATTGGGATCCACTTTCCGTCCTGATAATTTTGATAGACTGACTCATATATTACTCCATCAACAACAGGTATAACACCCTTTACATTTTTCAAGTTATTATTTTCAAACCAGGTCAAACTGAGTTTTCCTTCTCTAACCTTTTTCACTGTATCTGTTGCATGGCACTCATCACATTTCCTGCCATCTTTCATAATAGAATGACTGTTTTGCGGTGCAAACATGAGAAATGTCTTGTTTTCAGCTACAACAAATGTCTGCATATTTGCCGAGGTAACCTTTCCATTGTAGTTCATTAAAAAAACCCACCCCGAAAGAGGAATTGCAACTCGTTTCCCCTCTTTGAGGAGTGTATCAAAATGGCAATTAAAGCAACTGATAACGTGCCTCACATGGCAGGCTTTACAATCAAGCCTATCACGGTGAACCTTATGAGATATGGTTGAAGAGATAGGTTCATGACAATTCTCACATTTTGTGTCCATTGCACCGGGCTGCTTCATCGATTTGTATTCAATGCCATCGCCATGTATCTCTCTTGCAGTATGGCAATCCATACATTCAAAACCCTTGGCAGAATGAACATTCTTTTGATTTAAAGATATATCAATTTGGTAAACTGAAGCCTCTCTTTTATGGCAGTGCAAGCAAGTATCTTGTTTTCTTGCAAAGGTTTTAGAGTAAACAGGTTTTCCATTTATGACAGTTCTATGACAAGCTTCGCATGTTGCTACATGACAGTTTTTGCAATCAAGATTTGAATAGGGTATCCCTGTGAGTATTTCGAGTCCGCCATTTGTCTTGCTATACCAATAGGCCATCCCATTTCCTGTATATCGTAAGCTTGAGCTAAATAGGGGTTCTTCTATTTTCATATCTTTTGAAAATGCATTTCCAAAAGATCCTATAAAAATTATTAAAATAACTATTTTGACAATCAGTGGGTTCTTCATACAATACCTCCTTATGTCAAACCTGTGAGAATATCCAAAAGCCTGTCAAGCTCTTCAAGTGAATAGTATTGAATCTCTATCCTCCCGCCTTTTTCCCCTTTGTGATGAATTCTGACCTTTGTTCCAAGGCTTTTAATTAACTTTTCCTCAAGTGATAAGATTTGCGGGTCTTTGGATATTATTGTCTTCCTCGGTTTTAAAATTTTTCTGGATAATGCCTCAGCATCTCTAACACTAAGCCCTTTATTAACTATCTTTTTTGCTAAATCTATCTGGTTTGACTTTCCCTCAATAGATAGTATAGCTTTTGCATGCCCCATGCTAAGAGATCCATTATAGATGAGGGATTTTATCTCTCCGGGGAGTTTTAGTAATCTTAAATAGTTAGCGATAGTTGCCCTATCTTTACCGACCTTATCAGAAATCTCTTCTTGTGTTAAATTGAAATCGGATATCAATCTTTTAAAAGCCTCTGCAGTCTCTATAGGATTAAGGTCTTCCCTCTGGATATTCTCTATAAGCGCTATTTCAAGGGAATCCTTTGATGCAACATCCCTTATTAAAGCAGGTATCTTTTTCAGACCTGCCAGTGCTGCAGCCCTCCATCTACGCTCTCCTGTAACAAGCCTGAAAGTGCCATCACCTACACGAGATACTATTACAGGTTGTAAAACACCTCTTTCTTTAATTGAAGCTGCAAGCTCTTTGAGAGATTCATCTCTAAAAGCCTTTCTTGGCTGATTCTCACCAGGGAAAATACGGTTGATGTCTAAATATATTACCTCTTCTCCCCTTTCTGGTATTAATGCCTCAAGACCTTTGCCTAATGCCATCTTCACTTAAAATCTCCTTTGCCAAGGATAAATAGCTCTGTGCCCCTTTTGAACGTATATCATACAATAATGCTGGTTTTCCAAAGCTTGGTGCCTCTCCAAGTGTAACATTTCTCGGAATAACTGTAGTATATACTTTTTCACCAAAGTGTTTTCTGACCTCCTCTGCAACTTCATGTGAAAGGTTATTCCTCGCATCAAACATAGTAAGGATTATTCCTTCAATCTCGAGTTCCGGATTAAAGGAACTCCGCACATCGCGTAAGGTTCTAAATAACAGACTCAGCCCTTCAAGAGGATAGTACTCACATTGTACAGGAATAATTACAGAGTCAGCAGCAACGAGAGCATTTAACGTTAAAAGTCCGAGCGAAGGAGGACAGTCAATCAGGATATAAAGAAACTTATCTCTGATTGAATGTAATGACCTCTGCAGAATTTTTTCCCTCTCATCTTTACCCATAATTTCAATTTCAGCACCTAAAAGCTCCATTGAAGAGGGGATGATACTCAGGTGTTCCATAACAGTTATTTTAATGGCATCTTCTATCTCACACCTCCCTGTATAAACATCATAAAGACTTTTTTCAATTTCTTCTCTTGATATTCCGAGTCCAGATGTTGAGTTTGCCTGTGGATCTGTATCAATAAGAAGGATCTCCCTTTCAGCAAGTGCAAGTGATGCAGCAAGATTAATAGCAGTAGTAGTCTTCCCAACACCACCTTTCTGGTTTACTATCGTTATAACCTTCCCCATGCCATTAAAAATGAGATGATTTAATTATAGCAGTTATATATTCATCGTGGAATGAATTTTACTTCCTCCTGAATAGTTCTTTCAATATAGACAACAATGAATTGTGCTATAATCTTAAGGGGAGATTATGGTTTTATTATTTCATTAATGATGGTATTTTTAACACTATTCCTGCTATATCTTGGAGGGCAAGAGAAAAGGAGGTTAAAGAGATGCTAAAAGATATACGCTGGCTCGGACACGATACATTTAAGATTATAGGAGAAAAGATTATTTATACTGACCCATACAAGATAAAAAAGAAGGATACAGCCGACATAATATTAATTACCCACGAGCATTTTGACCATTGTTCTCCTGAGGATGTTAAAAAGATTCAGGGTCCGAATACTACCATTGTTACAACTGCTGATTGTGCAAAAAAGCTCTCAGGAAAGATAAAGGTAGTTAAACCAGGAGATAAGCTAACTGTTGAAGATATAATGATTGAAGCTGTACCTGCCTATAACATAAATAAACAATTTCATCCAAAGGCTAATGGATGGGTTGGATATATCTTTACAACAAGTGGACAAAGAATCTATATTGCAGGGGATACAGATTACATACCTGAGATGAAAAATTTTAAGGTCGATATAGCGCTCCTTCCAGTATCAGGCACATATGTTATGACAGCTGAAGAGGCTATAAAGGCTGCAGTTGATATTAAGCCAAAAGTTGCTATACCAATGCACTATGGCTCTATCGTTGGCTCAGAGAATGACGCCAAAAAATTTTCTGAAGGTTTAAAAGGTAAGATAGAGGTTGTAATACTCAAAGAAGAATAGTATCAGCATATAAATATAATCACTTCAGAGGAAGATCCTTACTTGCAAAAGCTCTCGAACACTGAATTTTTAAAATCTTCTGAAATTTCATTAGATGAAATAAGAGCAGAGATTAAGGGCTCAATAGGCAAAGAGATTCTTTTTTATGAAAAGATTGGTTCTACTAATACTCTTGCAGAGTTTTTAGCTGAAAAAGGAAAGGCTGAAGGCACAGTCGTTCTTGCTGAAACTCAGACAAAAGGCAGAGGTAGGCATGGCAGGTCTTGGGTATCACCTCCTTCTGTTAATATATATATGAGTATAATTCTCAGACCAGAAATAGAACCAAAAGATGCAACATTATTAACGATAATGGCAGCAGTGGGTTGCACACACGCCTTGAGAAGGGCTTCGGGCTTAAATGCCACTATTAAGTGGCCAAATGACCTCATAGTTTCTGAGAAAAAGATAGGTGGAATCCTTACTGACGTCCACATAGAAAAGAAAAAATTGAAGTTTGCAGTTATTGGAATTGGACTTAATATAAATATGGATCTGGCTAAACTACCTTCTGATATAAAAGATATTGCTACCTCTTTAAAAATAGAGACTGGAAGAATATATTCAAGGAAGGAGATATTAGTAGAGGTTTTAAACGAAATAGACTATTGGTACTCTATTCTTAAGGGGATGAATAGAAAAAAGCTCCTTAGAGAATGGGAATTATTGACATCCACTCTTGGAAGAAAGATAAAGATTGCAACTGTAAAAGAGACGCTTATAGGATTAGCTGAATCTATAAATGGCGAAGGCATGTTAGTTCTGAAACTTCCGTCTGGTGAGAGAAGAATTATTAGTGGTGGAGAAGTGACTTTATTGAGATAGATGCTGATAGGTATTGACATTGGTAACTCATTTATAAATATAGGTTTTTTTACAAAAGAGGGTCTTCTTGTTAGAAAAATTAAGACTCATCCTCTTAGATCGTATGAAACCTATACGTCACTTTTAAAGGATCTTATAGCTGAAATTTCTATTGAAAAGAATACCTATGAAGTTATAATATCCTCTGTGGTTGACAGCCACACCGGTATCCTTGCTAAAGCATGCAGAGATATGGTGCCAGAAAAGCTTTTAATTGTCGGTCCCGGGGTTAAAACAGGTCTTATTTTCGATATCCCTAATCCAGAACAACTGGGTTCTGATAGGATTGCAAATTCTGTAGCTTCTTATGAGCTTTATAAAAGACCTGTGGCAGTTGTCGATTTTGGCACTGCTACAACTATTAGCATTGTGGGGAAAGATGCACATTATCTTGGTGGTGCAATATTACCAGGAGTTACCTTAATGAATAAGTCTCTTGCAAATGGGACGTCAAAATTGGCCGAAGTTGTTTTGAACCCACCACGATCTGCTCTTGGTATTGATACAGTAAGTTGCATACAATCAGGTCTCTTTTACGGAACTGCTGGAGCTGTAGAAAGGGTTCTAAATGAGATAGAAAAAGAGGTTAATCTTACCTTGAATACAGTCATAACTGGCGGATTAAGTTACATAATCTCGAAATTCTTGAGAAGGGAATATGAGCTTAGACCCAATCTTACACTTGAAGGCTTAGAAATTATTTATCAGAGGAATAGGAATGAATGAACTGAGAAAAGACCTTATACATGGCAGGTGGATTGAGGTTTTATCAGAATCTAAAAGTCCTTCAGAATATTTATTAGAAACAGTAAAAAGAAGTACTGAAACGACTTGTGTTCTATGTCAGGGTAGAGAAAAGGAGACCCCGAAAGAAATAGCCTCCATCAGAAGGACAGGGACAGCACCAAATACACCAGGATGGTGGGTAAGGGCTATACCGAGCTTCAAACCACTCTTTCAGGTAGAAGGAAATCTTGATAGAAGAGCAGTTGGTATTTATGATAGAATGAATAATATTGGTGCAAATGAGATCCTCATTGAATCTCCTGAACATAATATAAAACCTGAGGATATGGGTCTTGACCAGATGATAAGAGTTATAAAACTTTATAAAGACCGCGTTGGTGATCTCAGTAAAGATTTAAGACTGAGGTATATATTCATATTTAAAAATTCTATAATAGATCCGTGCCGGGAGAGTTTTTCTCATCCCGTATCTTTTCTAATCGCAACCCCTGTGATACCAAAAAATATAAAAGATGAACTTGATTATGCTAAACAATATTATGATTATAAAGAAAGGTGTATATTCTGTGATATTATAAGGGAAGAACTCAAGGTTGGTGAGAGAATTATACTCGAGACAAGAAATTTTCTCTGTTTCTGTCCCTATGCCTCTTCCTTCCCCTTCGAATCTTGGATAATTCCCAAAAGGCATAACTGTGATTTCCATGCAATCTCAGGTGAAGAAGTTGAAGATATGGGTCTTGCTATCATGAATATACTCCAGAGATTGAAGGCTGTATTTAAAACAGAACCCCCCTTTAATTATTTTTTACATACTGCACCTAACAGGGTACCAAGAAGGGGTCAATGGCACACTTTAGGGGATGATTACCATTGGCATCTTGAAATAATCCCAAGACTTATTGTAAAAAGTGGTTTTGAATTGGGTTCAGGCTTATTCATACAAACTACAATGCCAGAAAAGGCGGCAAAATACCTAAGGGAGGTATAATAATGGATATTAAAAGAATTCTTTTCCCAACAGATTTTTCAGAAGGGTCTTCAGTTGCACTCGACTATGCCATTGATATGGCAAAACATTATAATGGAAAACTTTATCTACTTCATGTTATCTATGATGTTGTAAAAGCAGCAGGCTGGTATGTACCACACATTTCAGTCGATGAGATGTATAAAGATCTGGAAAAAGGTGCTCAAAAAGAGATCGAACGGTATGGTCTCGAGGAATTACGAAGTTTTAAAGATATTGAACGGCATGTAATTAAGGGTATTCCCCATGAAGCAATAGTTAAATTTGCAGAAGAAAATAAGATAGACCTGATTGTTATGGGTACACACGGAAGGAAAGGAATGGGTAGAATACTTTTTGGAAGCACCGCAGCACAGGTTGTAAGATTCGCACCCTGTCCAGTTCTTGCTGTCAGAATACCTACGTATAAGGAGTAAAATAAAACTCTTGCGAGTTTATATTTCAGAAAATGCCTTTATCGACCTTCTGTTAAGTTCTGCAGAAGTGTATAAAAAGGAATGTCTTGGGTTTTTACTCGGCTATAGACTTGAAGACCGAT
This sequence comes from Nitrospirota bacterium, assembly GCA_013388605.1. Taxonomy (GTDB): domain Bacteria; phylum Nitrospirota; class Thermodesulfovibrionia; order Thermodesulfovibrionales; family SM23-35; genus JACAEY01. The sequence goes on from JACAEY010000029.1 coordinate 13,208, forward strand.
TTATTGTAGAACATGCATTTACTGTGCAGACTGCTAATAGAAAACATAAAGGTGTTATTTACAATACAAAGAATCATAAAAAAATAGAGCCGATACTGTCGCGGTTAGATAAGCTACAAATAGTGGGAGATTTTCATTCACATACCCAGTTTGGTTCAACAAAAGGACTCCCTATACCAAGCCAAGAAGACATAAGAGAGATGATCCAAGGTCATGTCTATCTTATAGTTGCAATAAATAATAACCAGAAGACTATGCCATGGGGAGAAAACAGAGATGGCACGATTTCCGGCTCTGTTGGTGAGTTCTTTTTCAAAATATCTGCTTATTTTCTTAATGGAGTTTCTTCAAATGGTACAAGCTCTGTAAAGAGAGCACGAATACACTGTCCATTCCCGCCTGGGTTCAAACAATAAGGAGCAATGAGTAATGAAGAAATATGTAATAATTTACACAAGATCACATTTGTCCAAAATAATACATCGTGCTCTTAGAAAGACAGATATGAGAACCGATTTTAGAAGCAAAATCACGGGTAACCTCGATGAGCCCCAGGCTCGAAGCAGAGGTCTCAGCTAAAGATTATTAATAGTGATTAAAGTCAGGTGAAGGTTTAAACATAATAGGAGGTAGTTTATTTTGGTTTGAAAATCGGGTCTCATAACTCTTATATAGAATATTTTGGACAGCAATGACACAAGATATTAATCAAATTCATTGCTCCTGACATATCAGTTTAAAGTGAAACAGAAGACAGATGTAGTAGTTGTTGGGGGCGGACCAGCCGGTTCAATTTCAGCAAAATTACTTGCAGAATCTGGCATAGATACTATCTTACTTGAAAGAGATACCTCCTTTGGAAAACCATGCGGAGGTGGAATACCTTATGGCGCTTTTAAAGAGTTCAACATTCCAGAGTCGTTAATCGAAAAAGAGAGTAAATCTGTTCGGATAGTCTCTCCGTCAGGCAAAAATCTCGATATAGAATTGGGTAAAAAGGGAATTGCAATTGTTGAAAGAAGAAAATTCGATGTTTTTTTAAGAAATGAGGTTGTAAGGCGCGGTGTTAAGGTAGTCGAAGGAAATTTTATCAATTTAAATACCGAAAAAAATGGATACTGCGTTAAGGCTAATGTCAGGGGAGAGGTGACCGAGATATATTGTAAATATATTATTGCTACAGATGGCGTGAATTCAAGAGTCAGGTCAATTCTAAATATAAAACCAAATAAATATTTCATTACAGTATCTGAAAAGATTAAAGGGATAGAGACAGACTTTTGTGAATTCTGGTTTAGTTCGTCTCATGCAAAAGGGTCTTACTCATGGGTATTTCCTTCAAAAGAAGGAATTTCTATAGGCACTGGGAGCATACAGCCAGGCACAGCAATCAATTTATTAAAACTATTCAAAAGTAGACGAGGAATAAAAGAAAATGGACATAAAAGAATATATAAGATACCTTTATGGAAAGGAGACCTATATAATAAAGATAATGTTATTTTCGCAGGAGATTCAGCAGGACAGGTCATGCCTCTTACTTACGAAGGCATATACTATGCTATGAAAAGTGGTGAATTTGCTGCCAGGGCCATCATCGAAGGCAAGGCATCAATTTATAAGAAGATGTGGCAATCCACATTTCAAAAGAGGTTTTATTTTATGGACAAACTGAGAAGGTATTTTTATAAGAATGATAATACTATAGAGAAACTTATTGCTTTCCATAGAAATCCTGAAGTTCAGGAGGCATCTATTAGACTATGGTTAATGAAAGACAGTGGTAAAGAAAGTCTCAACAAATACATAAAGATATTTAGAAAATTAATATGTTTACCCTGAGAAGATTTTTTATTTATTCCATCGCCTTCCATATAATGTTTTTCATTCTTGCGCTCAATCTTATATCACCTGTTAAAAAAGATAAAATGGCTGGAGAATTCTTTGCTAAGATAATATCACCTGAAGATTTTATGCCGCCTACATCCTATATTCCTGAAATTTCAAAGATAAGACCTGTTCACCCTACTGAGTCACAGAAATCTATACCTAATACCAACCAAGGGTTTGTTTCAAATCAGGTTAAAAAATCAGAGACATTGAGTCTTCATGGAAAGGAACCAGCATATCCTCAATCTTATCAATCAAACCTGCCCTCATCATCTGGTCTGAATAGGCAAAATATAGGAGAAAATAAGGTAAATACTCCAAAGCCTGACTTACCTAATACTTCTCTAAAGGAAAAACTTTTTGATAATAATATTATAAGAGATATTGCGAAAAGGGAGATAAAAAAGGAAGAACCTGATGCAAAGACATTTTCATTCAATATAAAAGATATGCGTTACCTCCCTTATTTGAGAAGACTTAAAGAGAGGATAGAAAGTATATGGATTTATCCCCCTGATGCTGCAACAAAGGGAATCTATGGAGATCTTATTATAAAGTTTACTATAAAGAAAAATGGTAGTCTTGGAGCAATTGAACTTCTGAGGACATCTGGTCATAAAAGCCTTGATGATGCTGCACTTAGTGCATTAAAAGAAGCTGAGCCATTTTGGCCCCTGCCTGATGAATGGGGTATGGAGACCTATACAATAGAGGGGCATTTTATTTATACTATTTATGGTTATTACCTAAGATAACCGTTTATTCAAACCTCTTTAAAAAGAGAGGAGACATGAACGGAGAATGATTTGAAACCAAGATTATACTTAAAAGTGGGAGATGTTGTCAGACATGCGCGGTATAGTGGATGGGGTGACGGAGAAGTCATTGAGGAGAAACATTCAAGCCTCCCTGGTGGTTTATGCCTTGTAAGGGTCCTGTTCGAAGATGGTATAGAAAGGGCTTTTATTAATGATCTGAATAGTGAAAATTGCTGTTACTACGCTGGGGTTATATTGAGCAATCTCTAAGAAAATGGGACACTGCACATAATATAAGCCTTCTTTACCAATATATAGACCAATATATAGGCGTTCAGAGGTAAAGATGAAAGAAGAGAATCGAGACAAATCACTTCTCTTTTATGATACCTTTGAAAGCCCTATTGGTACCTTGTATCTCATCTTTAATGGAAAATTTCTCAATGAGTTATCTTTCACAAAACCCTCCGAGTTACTGAAAAAAGATAATCCATCATCTTTAATAAAAAAGGAGCTAAAAGAATATTTTGAAAATGGCAGAGAAGAATTTACACAGAAGACTGCATTCAATAGGGGGTCGGAATTCGATAAAAAAGTATGGCTCACCCTTAGAGAAATACCATATGGTGAGACGAGGACATACAGATGGCTTGCAGAAAAGCTTGGAAAACCTTCTGCCTATAGGGCAGTAGGCAGGGCACTCAGTAGAAACCCTTTACCTATCATATTTCCGTGCCATAGAATTATAGAATCTGACGGTTCAATCGGTGGGTATTCATCAGGTATTGATATAAAGAGAAGATTGCTCGATTTCGAATATTATTTTAATCTCTCAAAAAAAACTTGAATATTTCCATAATTGTGGTAATATTATTCTATGGAAGTTAGGGTCGGCACTATATCCCATATTTATAAAAAGATAGGTGTGGCAATAGTAGACCTTTCAGATACACTTCAGGTTGGAGACATTATTCACATAAGCGGACGCCATACTGATCTTACTCAAAAGGTTGAATCTATTCAGATAGAGCACCAGAATGTTCAAAAGGCTGAACCAGGGCAGAGTATAGGATTAAAAGTAAATGGCAATGTCAGAGAACACGATATCGTATTCAAGGTCGTAGAATAAATTAAATTTTAATCGTATCAGAACCCTCTTTCCACACTTAACTGAATATTAAGTATAAAGTATTATCTTTCAGAAAGAAGGGATGTGGTTGCTATGAATGAAATAGTTGTATTAATAACTGCCTCAAATGAAGATGAGGCTGTCAGAATCGCTAAGTCACTCGTAGAAAATAGAATTGCAGGTTGCATAAATATAATTAGAGATATTAGGTCAATATATAGCTGGCGAGGTAATATAGAGGATGAAAAGGAGGTTCTTATGGTTGCAAAAACAAAAAAGGGCCTCTTTGATACCCTAATAGAAGAAGTAAAAAAACTACACAGCTACACAGTGCCAGAGATTATTGCTCTCCCGATAATTGAAGGCTCAGAGGATTACCTAAAATGGCTTAAGGAAGTAACAGTTTAATTGTTTTTAAAATGTTCCACGTGGAACAATTGTTTAAAGTCAGCCTTTGAAAGAATGATTATCGACACCCATATTCACTGCGGAAAGAGGGTTCCTTATGAGACAATCGTTCCTTTTCTCAAAAAAGCAGGTATAGAAGGTGCATGTGTCTTTGCCCCTGTTGATGAGGTATATGACCGTAATGACCCTGATTTTAATGATACGCCTGAGTGGCAGTCTAAAAGGAGAGAGGCTAACCGATATTTACTCGAAATTGCCCGAACAAACCAAGGTATATATCCTTATCTATTTGTCTGGAATGACTTTGATTGCAATGAAATTTTTCATGGGTATAGAGGAATCAAATGGCACCGCCATGAAGGAGAGCCCGTTTACAACTATGAGGATAAAAGATGCCATAGATTAATCGAAAAAATTATCGAACATAATCTCCCTATTGTTTTTGAAGAAAATTACCCTAATACACTCAACTTTATTAACAATTTAGCTCCTGATGCAACTGTTATAATCCCCCATTTAGGCTGGCTTAATGGCGGATTCTTCTCAATAGATACATCAGGGATATGGAAAAAAGAAAAAGTATATGCTGATTCTTCACTTGCATCAAAGTTCGAGATAACCATGTTCTTGAATAAATACGGAGCTGATAAACTTATCTTTGGAAGTGATTTTCCATTTAGCTTGCCTGAAAATGAGCTTAAAAAAATTACTTCACTCGATATTTCCGAATCAAATAAGGAGAAGATTTTAGGTGGAAATATAAAAAGGCTCCTGGGATTATAAGATTGTTCCACGTGGAACAATAATTAAACCCGAATTACTCAAGGCTCACTATAAAACCCTGTAGCCGCAGGCTTTAGCCCGCGTTCTAAATCGCATAAAAGTGATTTAAAAGTATATAAATCCACGCAACCTAAAGGTTGTGGCTACATCCTTGCGTAACACAGGTTAAATGGTGTGTTAAATACATTCTTGCATTAAATTTGTGGAATGAGGGGTCTTAGGGGTCAGTCTTATAAAATAAATACCTATGAGTGGTATCGCAAGAGGGTATATCTCATAGAGCCTGAATATAATCCCGAAGACAGAATTGCGGCATTCAAAAAGGCCCATGAATAGGGCGACAGAAATCCCATAAGAATTATCTATAAGAATAATAGACTAACCCACGAGGAGAGGATATCGGTGATTAAGGATATCCCGTTAGTAAAACAATCGTTCGATATACCAAAATTAGAGACCAGGCTGAAGGAGTTTTATTAACCCTATCCCAATCCTACATCAAGCACCATCATAACAAGAAAACCAGCAATTGCACCCATTGTTGCAATATCCGTATTTCCTCCCCTTTGCGATTCAGGAATCAGTTCTTCCACAACAACGAATATCATAGCACCTGCGGCAAAACTCAGGGCATAAGGCAGCATGGGCCTGGAAATCAGAACAGCAGCCGCGCCAATAACACCTGCAATTGGCTCAACTAAGGCTGAAAGCTGCCCGTACCAGAAGCTCTTCAGCCTCGACAATCCTTCCCGTCTCAGAGGCATCGAAACAGCAATCCCTTCAGGAAAATTCTGTAACCCTATTCCTATGGCGAGGGCTACTGCCCCTGCCAATGTGGCTGATGGAAGCCCTACTGCAACCGCGCCGAAGGCAACTCCTACCGCAAGCCCTTCCGGTATGTTGTGCAGTGTTACGGCGAGGATTAATAGTGTTGTCCGTCTCCACGTTGTCTTGATACCTTCGGCCTCCTGCATGGGAAAGCCTAAATGGAGATGAGGAAGGATTTTATCAATAATCCTTAGAAAGACTGCTCCGATTAAAAAACCTGCAGCAGGAGGAAGCCACTGAGGAATGCCCATTTCCTGTGACATCTCTATGGCAGGCGCAAGCAAAGACCAATAGCTTGCAGCAATCATAACTCCGGCCGCGAAACCGAGCATCCCGTCAAGCAGTTTTTTATTCACGCTTTTTGTTACAAAAACAACGGCCGCGCCGAGGGCGGTTACAAACCATGTAAAGCATGTCGCTATAAGCGCCTGAGTTATCGGATCAATATTTTTAAAGAGTCCCGGCATGCTCTTAATTATACATAAAATTTGTTGCATACTATTTTTCTTTCAGATAAGATTTAAACATAACTTTACGGTCGAAAGAGATGAAGTGTGTTTAAAAAGGGAAATCAGAATCTTCTCCACCACGATTATCATATCTTCGAATCCGCAATAAGAAACACAACCTAATGAAACCTCGTGATCAAGTGCGGAGGCTTTCTTACATATTTGTCTTTTCTGATATACTTTAATTAAAACCATTCCATCGTAGAAAGAGGATAAGATGAAAAACATTAAAATTCTATTGATACTTTTAATACTCGCAGAAGCAGTATTTGCAAAGGATCCCGTCAAAAAGATTTACAAAGCGACTATAGACGCAGACGGCACTCAGAGGGTAAATATTACGGCCGGAGAATATTTCTTCGATCCATCGTATATTATCGTAAAGGTAAATGTGCCTGTGGAATTGCATGTTAAAAAAGAGGCAGGCATTACGCCTCATAATATCTTAATAAATGCACCCGACGCCGGCATTGAGGTCAAGGCAGAGTTAACCACAGAGCCTAAAATCATTAAATTCACACCAAAAAAGACAGGGAAGTATCCTTTTCATTGCGACAAAAAACTCTTGTTTTTCAAAAGCCATAGGGAAAGGGGCTTGGAAGGCATCATCGAAGTGATAGAATGATATGGCTTTTATTATTGCCATCATATTAGCAGCGGTCATACCCTCCCAGGATATAATCCAGGCATCCATAGAAAACTTTAACAACATTGAAAGCTACAGCGTCACTTTACGATCAAGAAGCGATGACTCAAACGAGGAGATGCGTTATTACTATAAAAAACCCGGATTCATGAGAATGGAATTCATAAAACCATACAAAGGGGCGGTACTCGTTTATAACCAATCTAAAAATGAGGTTCGATTGAGGCCATTCGGTTTCTTTAAGTTTTTTATATTGACATTGAGCCCGGACAACAGCCTTATAAAAAGCTCCAAAGGCCACAGAGTTGACGAATCGGATATAGGCGCCTTGCTGAAGGCTGTCAAAAAGCTCCAGTCAAACGGAAAAACAGATGTATCCGGCGAGGAAAAGGTAGGGGATAAAACCGCCGTAGTCGTGAGTATCAAAGGAGAAAAGGATTTCACGGTCAACGGAATTCACCGTTATATTCTCTGGCTCGAAAAAAATATGATTTTGCCTTTAAAGGTTTCCGCATACGATATACAGGGAGCATTGATAGAAGAGGTTATGATGGACGACCTTCAGATAAACATTGGCATTACAGAGGATTTCTTCGATCTATAAAATGATAGACAAACAGGTCATAGCATATCTCAAGCTGCTTTACGGCGCTTACAATACCTCCATGATGCATTTGTTTATCAGGGGCTACTCGGTCTGAGGATAAGAAGGTAGGGGATTCAGGGAAGGCAGAATCTCATCATCGATTATAAATCGATTATAATATGCCTTAAGATTCATTATTGCCTCGGCAGTATTCTGTAAATCCTGTCGTCTCCGTGTCTCGGTCTGCCCCTGCCGTCCGTATTGTTTGTCATGAAATATAATGCGCCGTCAGGACCTTCGACCACATCCCTGATCCTGCCGAACCTGCCATTTTTGTAATCATCGGAAAACCACCTCTCAATTTTCAAAACCCTGTATCCGGCGCCCTCTTTTTTCAATCTTATCCTTATGAGAGATTCGCTCCGTAAGGTGGCTACAAAGAGGTCTCCCTTTAGATGTCCGAGCCTGTTGCCTTTGTAAAAGATAATCCCTGAAGGAGGCGTTGTTTTTCCCCATAATATTAAAGGGTCTATGTATGGTTCCTTTTTGCCGATGCCTATAATACTTGGCCATCCATAATTGCCTCCCTTGCGGATAACATTTATCTCGTCATTCCCAAAACGAAGATATTCACCCGATGGACCGTGCTCTGAGGAAAAAAGGTCTCCTGTTTCCGGATGCCACGCAATGCCCTGCGGATTTCTATGCCCATAAGAATAAACAGGAGAACCCTTGAACGGATTATCTGAAGGGATTAAGCCTTCCGGGGTTATCCTCAATATCTTTCCCCCGAGCGATTTCAAATCCTGCGCTATCTTCGATTCAAATGTCTCTCCTGTAGTTATATAGAGCATTCCGTCGGGCCCAAAGGCGATTCTGCCGCCGTTATGGAACTTGCCTCCCGGGATATTGTCTATTATCACTTTATCGAAAACTGCAATATTTCCGTTATCCCTCAGTCTTATGACCCTGTTATAAACGGAATCACCTTTTTTGTAGGTGTGCATCGCATAAACAAACGGCTTTTTCGGAAAATCGGGATGAACAGCAAGCCCCATCAACCCGCCCTCTCCAATATGGGCGACGCTTATTTTCGCGTAAGGTTCTTCCCTGAGTTTTCCGTCTTTAATAAGCCTTATCCTTCCTGGCCTTTCGCTGACCAATGCCCTGCTATCATTGAGAAATACCAGCGACCACGGGATCTCAAGATTTTCTACCCATCCATCTACTTTTATCCCATCGCTTTCGGGCAAGAAAACATCCTCCACGCCTTGCGGAGCGTCCCCTATAGCAGGGAAACAGAATCCGTGCGCATAAAGAAAGATGAAGAACATGAGAGTTATAAAACTTTTCATTCTCATAAAATAAATTATAGCAGACAATCAGCATCCATCATTTCAGATTATGGAACGCTTGCATAGTATGATATTACATGTTAGAAATAAGGAATGGGAAGGCTGATAGGGTTTCTATCCCTTTGCTGTGGCGGATGCATACAGAAAGTGTCATGACCTTACCAATGGTGAAGTGATAGCTCTTATTGAAGATATACAGGCATGATTTGTCATCCCCATCAATGACATCATGCTATGGTTTATAGTACATCAGCCGGCATGCATAAGGCGCAATGACATCAA
>JACAEY010000015.1 GCA_013388605.1 Nitrospirota bacterium
CCAAAGATTATTAATAGTGATTAAAGTCAGGTGAAGGTTTAAACATAATTGGAGGTAGTTTATTTTGGTTCTAAAATCGGGTCTCATAACTCTTATATAGAATATTTTGGACAGCAATGATTCATTTTAAAAGCACACTCTCGAGGACTATATTTCTTGCCTTTCTTACAAACAAAAAATATATTAAGCATCCGTTTAAAAATTTGTCAATAAGAGTGAGCTTGACAAATATTTATGTGAGTATATAATTGTAGTGCCAGGATGTTGAGAGAACCTCTAAATTTAGAGAAGGAAAAAAAGACAAACCTTAAGCTTGCACTTGCAGTAGCTTCTATTATTGTATTATGTTTTTTTTCTTTATATGTTATCTTCTTTTTAACCATGTTTTTTTCTCCTTTTTTATTATTCAGCTTTTTTCCTTTCCCTACATTTTCAGAAAATGTTGTTGGGCTTGATGGGAATCTCTTAATTTTCTCTGAGACAGTTGATTTTAAAGGGGCAACCCGCGATAATCCACCTCAAAAAAAGATTGTAATGAGGATTTATAATGGTGAATCAATATCAGAACCTGAAGAAGTTAAATCTTTTATATCAGTTTATGCAACGGGAAGTAAAGTCTATTTTTTTGATAAAGGGCTTTATAGAACATTTGATAATGAAAAGTGGGAGGAGTTTAAAAACCCTGAAATAGGAAATAATCCTATAGGGGCAGTTGGAGTTGATGGGATATATGTATTTAGCACAGTTATAAATAAGCCCTCACTCAAACTTATTAAAGAAAATGAAATAAAGGAGCTTCCCCTTCCTGATATTAATTCTGACAATCCCAATATCTCATCTTCACAGCTTCTTTATTCAGCAAATGAACTCCATTTATTCTGGGCAAATAATAATAACCTTTTATGGACCAGATACAACGGCAGACAATGGAGTAAACCAGAAATCTTTGATAAAACTGAAAAAACTAAAGCAATTGTTTTTCAAGATAAAATAATACTCATTGGTTTTAAAAATGTTTGTCAACAGACTCGGATAACACTCAGGACTTTTGATAGTAACTCGTGGTCGGAGCCAGAGGAAATGAATATTCAGGGAAGTTTCTTCAATATAATACCGGCTGTTTTAAATGGCAGACTTATTGTTTTTCAACAAGGATTTTTTACTGAAAAATACTCTTTAATTGACAGAGGAAAACCTGAAGGACCTTTCAAGATAAGTAGATTATCTGTTCCTGCAGATTTTTTATGGAAAGGTTTTTTAGTTTTAATTATTGTCAATATCATTCTATTTCTTTTTGTTTTTCTCTTATCGTTTGTGATAAGAAAATATAAATTGAGAACATGGAGAATAGACACGGTGGAATTTGAGTTTGCCAGTTTATTCAGGAGGTTTCTTGCAAAGTTTTTAGATTCCCTAATTATATTGATACCTACCTGCATACCATCATATTTTGCCTTTAGAGATGACCTCTTTCTTGAAAATCCTTTTAAACTCATGGAATTATTTTTTTACTCTCTTGGAGTAATAGTGTTAGGTGGCTACCTTTATCACTCGTTACTGGAAGGCATATGGGGAAAGACAGTTGGGAAAAAGATATGTGGTATTGTTGTTCTAAAAGAGGATTTTACAAAATGCACAATAGGGGGAGGATTTCTGAGAAATCTCTTGAGGATTGTGGATAATTTTTTCTACTATTACTTAATTGGTGTAATAGCAATAACAGGCACCTTAAAATGGCAGAGACTCGGAGACCTTGTAGCAGGGACGATCGTTGTAATAGATAAGAGATGAGTATGAAAGATGAGGATTTATATTCGGAAATTGCCAAGATAGCATCTGAACTCTATGAAAAGAGTGGTAGAATTGAGGGTCGTGATTTAGAGAACTGGCTTGAGGCAGAGAAGATTGTAAAGTCTAAATACAGGGGAGAAGAAAGACGTGAATATGAGAGACACCCTTTTAAAAAGGTTATAAGATACTCTCCTTTTTATTTATCAGAAAAATCATTCAAAATTTCTCATGAAGGTATCATAGTTGACATTAGCAAAAAAGGGCTTGGAATGATAACAGATATTCCACTTGAAAAAGGGAGTATTTTGTTTTTTGATCCCGACATTGTTCTCAATGATTCAATTGCAATAGTCTCAACAGTTAAATGGGCAAGCGAGGTCGAGAAAGATCTATATAGAGTAGGATTAAAGATATATACAAAAGAACTCTTTACAGCAGATTATTAAAAACTGTTAGGCTTCAGCCTCTGCCGTATAAATTCCTTCTGTTTTTGAAAATGCTAACATCCCAAGAAATACAATGTTTACTATTGGTATTAACATCAAAAGTCCAAGCCATTTATTTCTGCCAAGATTTTCTGTTATCAACATCCATAGATAAATACCTATAACAAAGTTTATTATTGGCACGAGCAATAGCAAAATCCACCACCAAGGTTTTCCAGCAGAAGCCACAATAGTCCATATTTGAACAATTGGAATCCATGCTGTCCATGGAGCAGTCACATTTAGTTTCTTTGCAATAATGTAAAGACATGAGGAAAAAAAGATATAAATAGCTATTTCAATAAGAAACAAAATCGTTATAATCCAAACGGACAGTATTGAAGCTCCCATAGGAGGAAGTGGCATCTTTCTTACAGGTTGTTTAGGAAACATAACAGGGGGTGAAGTATCATCTGATTCTTGAGGTTCTTGTAAGGAGGGTTTTTTCTCAGGAGTTAATGCAGGTTTCTGGGTCTCGACAGGTTTTATATCTTCCAGATGTCCTTTTTCGGTAATAGGCTCTGGTCCTTCCCCAGTCTGTTCAGCTTTGATTTCAGCAGAGGGCATATCATCTTTTAAAAGAGCTTTTTTGCGGGGTTTTGATATCCTTTTCATATCTTCAGGTAATTCAGGGAGCCCTGTCTTCTGTGGAGAAAAAACAGGGTCAACGAGATATGTTATTTCAAAATATTTACTTGCTTCATCAAATTTTTTGAGTTTATATAAAGCATATCCTATTCGATAATATGCTGAGGGCTCGGGTATCTTTGTAACATAAACCTTAAGGAGATTGATAGCCTCTCTGTATTCTCCATTATTGTAATATTGAATGGCAGTATCATATTCTTTATCAGTATCTGCGAATGTATTGTGGAGGATATTCAATGCAAAAAAGACCGAAATGATGATAAAAAAAATTTTTTTCATCATTGCCTCCAAAAATAAAAATTTTCAAGATTTAATAAGTGACCATTATAATTTGAATTGATAATTGTAAGATGGTTTAATAGGAATATAAAAGTCCTTAGGTGACTAATCACCTTTGGATACTCCATGGTGCTCTACTGCAATTGCGACCTTCAATATCCTCAGTAATATACCTTTTTCTAAAGCAAAGATCAAATTTCAAATAATAAATGCCATTATTTATTTAAATACCTCATCAAGTCATTTGGGAAACTGGAAACAAGTCTGATTGTTAAATAAATGAAAAAGGTCAATGATCTTTCTCCTTTGCCTCATCCCATAGTTCGTCCATTTGCTTTAATGTCATCTCCGAGAGTTTTTCCCCTTTATCTGAAGCCTTCATCTCAATATAACGAAAGCGTGATATGAATTTAGAAATTGTCTTTCGTAAAGCATCCTCTGGATTAATACCAGTAAACCTAGATAAATTTACAAGCATAAATAATATATCACCGAGTTCTTCACTGATTAGATCCTTCTCCTTTATCTTTATTGCATTTTTGAACTCCTTAAGTTCTTCGTCGAGTTTCTTCAGTGCATCATCAATATTGTCCCAGTCAAAACCAACACCCGCTGCCCTGTTCTGAAGACGATATGCCCGTAAGAGAGAGGGTAATGCTTCGGGAACTCCTTCAAGAATAGATTCCCTTCTTCTGCCTTCAAGTTTCTTCTGTTCCTCCCACTGAATAATAACCTCATCAGAGGTTTTGCACTCTGCATAACCAAAAACATGAGGGTGCCTCTTAGTTAACTTTTTACTAATCATCTCTATAACATCTGATATATCAAACTCTTCTTTTTCCTTTGCTATCTGACATTGAAAGACTATCTGAAACAAAAGATCACCGAGTTCCTCTTTAATCTTTTCAGGGTCGTGGGACTCGATCGCCTCAACGAGTTCATATGCCTCTTCTATAATAAAAGGCTTAAGTGATTCTCTTGTCTGCTCCTTATCCCATGGGCATCCCCTGTCACCTCTAAGTTTTTCCATAATATCTAATAATTTCTGAAAATCCATCATAGCTTTCCAAAATATTCTAAAATATTGCTGGATGCAGAAGAAACACAATAACGACACCTTATAAAATTAATCCAAATATTTATAAATTCATCTCTCCTTTTTCAAATAAAAATATGCTGACACACTAACAAGAATGAGTGTTAAAATAAATATGACCAAAGGAGACAATTCTACATAAATAAGTTTTTCTGCATAGTGAATAATGAAAGAACCGGTATATGAAAGTGATGGATCATGCTTCTTTCTTAACCATAGCTCGAGATAGGTCAGTGGACAATACCAACCAAATATCTGCATTATAACTGCAAACCCAAGACCTGTTATGTGGAATGTTTTAATAATCCTGTATTTTTTCCCTATAAAAACACCGAATATAAGAAAGAGGATCCACAGAAAATGTATTAAAACTACGACATCTGCCGCTATCTTGTATAACATATTTATTTGTTGAGCTTTTCATTATAATAACACTACACTCTTCCCTGTTTATCCACAAGTCTTGTCAGGTCAACTCCTATTGAGTCTGCAGCAGCCTTCCAGCGCTCTTTTACAGGAATATCAAAGATGATCCTTATATCCATTGGAGCAACTAGCCAGCTATCTAACATTAGCTCATATTCGAGTTGTCCTGATGCCCAACCCGAAAAGCCGAGTGCAAAAAGAAAACTTTTTGGACCTTTTCCATTCGCTAAATCAATAAGTATTTCCTTTGAGGTAGTTAGTGAAAGGGTATCTTTTATATTTATTGAAGCATATTTCACATCATTAGGTATAAAGAGGATATATCCTTGGTCAGGTTTCACAGGCCCTCCATAAAATACAGGTAGGTCTCTTTTGATCTCTTTTACATCAAGCCATTCGATTAAGGGAATAAAGCTATTTAAAAGTATACGATTGATTACAAGTCCAAATGCCCCTTGATCTGTATGGTCGCAGATTAACACAACAGTTCTTTCAAAGTTGGGATCTTTTAAACTTGGTGTTGCTATCAAAAACGTACCTGTTAAATTTTTAATCTCTACCTCTTCCACTCTATCAAACCCTCTTCAGCTTACATCTTTTGATTTCACTTTTTGCAATTTTATCACACCTTTCATTTTCAGGATAGCCATCATGCCCTTTTATCCACTTCCATTCAATCTCATGTTTATTCGAAAGACTCAGTAGTCTTTCCCATAGGTCACGGTTTATTACAGGTTTCTTCTGAGAATTCCTCCAGTTATTTTTGACCCAATTGGATATCCATAAAGTTATGCCTTGAACCACATAGTTTGAATCGGTTACCATCTTAACCTTACAGGGTTTTTTTAGTGATTCAAGCGCCTTGATTACCGCAGTAAGTTCCATGCGGTTATTAGTGGTCATAGGGTCACAACCAGAGAGTTCTTTTTCTTTCCCACCCGACTTCAAAATAACACCATATCCACCTACCCCTGGATTTCCGCTGCATGCACCATCAGCAAATATTTCGACACAATCTGCTTGAGGTTGGCCACCTTTTCTATTCATTTGACCACAAAAATATTAGTTGAATCAGTGTCTGCCAGACAAGATTTTTTTAAAGTATTCTACAGTTTTTTTCAACCCCTCTTCCAAGCTTGTCTTTGGCAGCCAACCCAGCCGCTTTTTTGCAAGCGTAATATCAGGACACCTTCTTACCGGATCATCCTGAGGCAGAGGTTTATGTAGTATTTTTGAACGGGACTTTGTTATTTTCAAAACCTTTTCTGCTAAATCGATAATGCTTATTTCATGAGGATTTCCAAGATTCACAGGTCCTGTAAAATCATCAGCAGAATTCATAAGTTTTATGAGTCCATCAATCATGTCATCTACATAGCAGAAACTTCTTGTTTGTGTTCCATCCCCATAAACTGTTATTTCTTTTCCAGTGAGTGCCTGTATAATAAAATTACTCACAACCCTGCCATCATTGAGGTGCATCCTTGGTCCATAGGTATTAAATATCCTTGCAACCTTGATCCTTAGCTTATGTTGACGGTGGTAGTCAAAAAAAAGGGTTTCAGCACAACGTTTGCCTTCATCATAGCAACTGCGAATCCCTATTGGATTAACACTTCCCCAATATGCCTCAGGCTGTGGATGAACAGCTGGGTTTCCGTAAATCTCTGATGTAGATGCCTGGAGTATTTTTATCTTTAATCTTTTAGCAAGACCGAGCATATTAATTGCGCCATGAACAGCTGTTTTGACCGTCTGGACAGGGTCAAGCTGATAATGGATAGGAGATGCAGGACAGGCAAGGTTGTATATTTCATCAACCTCCACATAGAGTGGAAAAGTTATATCATGTCTTAATACTTCAAAATAGGGGTTATTCATAATATGGGCAATATTGCCTTTTGCACCAGTAAAAAAATTATCTACACATAAAACTTCATTTCCTGCATTAAGTAATTTCTCACAGAGATGACTACCTATGAATCCTCCTCCACCCGTTACAAGAATTCTCTTTTGCATCCATGCCTCCAGTAAATATTACTTTTTGAATTTAATATCTTTTATTCCTCCATCCTGCCATAAACATCTTCCATTCTAACTATATCATCTTCTTCCACATACTCACCATTCTGAACTTCAATTATTTCTAATTGCACCTTTCCGGGGTTCTCAAGTCTATGAGGTGTTGATTTAGGGACATAGGCAGACTCATTTTCATGAATATATGTCTCTTTATTACCTATTGTTACCTTTGCCGTCCCTTTTATAACTACCCAGTGTTCGGACCTATGAAAATGTTTCTGGAGACTCAACCTCTCTCCTGGATTCACTACAACCCTTTTGATCTTATATCTTTGCCCTTCTTCGAGAATCGTATAACTTCCCCATGGTCTATATGTTGTTACATGTTCAAGTACCTCCTTACGTCCATCAAGTATCAGCTTATCTACAAGGTTTTTTACCTTCTGTGTCTCCCCTTTTTGAGCAATAAGTATTGCATCGTCTGTCTCAATAACAAGGCAGTCCTTAAGCCCAATCGTGGCTATCAATCTTTTATCTCCAATAATCATGGTCTCCTTGGAATCCATTGTAATAACATCCCCTATCTTTACATTTCCATTTTCATCCTTATCAAGGATTTCAAATAAAGAATCCCATGAACCTATATCACTCCAATATATCTCAGCAGGAATTGTTACTATCCTTTCTGACCTTTCCATAACAGCATAATCAAAAGATATACTTGGCATTTTTGCAAATCCCTTCATCATATCATTAAGACTCAATTCAAGAGTTTTGCCTATTTCTGGAACATATCTCATAAATTCTTCTTCTATTCGACCTATCTTAAAAACGAAAATACCAGAATTCCAGTAATAGTTCCCATCTCTGAAGTAATTTCTTGCTGACTCAGCATCTGGCTTTTCTGTAAATCTTTCTACTATTAAGTAGTTTCTGCCATCTTCTCCTTTACCTTTGTTTTTTGCCTTTATGTATCCATAACCTGTTTCTGGAGAGATGGGCTTGATACCAAAAGTTACTATATAGCCATCTTTAGCAATATCTTCTGACCTTCTGACATACTCGCAGAATTTATCCACGGGCTTGATTATATGGTCACAGGGTGAGATAAATAATACCTCTTCTTTTGGGCATTCGAGTTTCTCCATGCAATATTTAATTCCCAGAGCGATTGCGGGTGCAGTATTCCTACATGCAGGCTCAAGAATAATATGTGGAAAAACAGATGGCTGGTCATCAGAAAGTAAAGAATTCAGCTCAGATTCAACATAGAATTTATATTCTTTATTAGTAAGGATGATAATATCATCAGGGTTTACAACAGGTAATAACCTTTCAATAGTATTTTGTAGAAGAGATCGCTTACCATTTACCTTCATGAACTGTTTTGGATAGTTTTTTCTCGATACGGGCCAAAGTCTTGTCCCTGAACCACCTGCAAGGATTATTACTTTCATATACTGTTCCCCCTTTTTTATGTAATCCCTGACTTCAATAAACCAATCATGTTTCTATTATAATTCAAATTTAACCTATTTAATTAATAAAATTAGGGTGTGATTAATATAGGTTACAGTCTTTTGACATATTAGTTATCTCCTTTCTATTATAAAAGTGAAGTAAATATTTAAAGGTAATAATATGGAGGTGTGGTGATGAAAATTATGGTTACGGGCGGTGCTGGTTTCATAGGTTCTCATGTTGTTGATAAATATATTGCAGAAGGACATAAGGTTACAGTCGTTGACAATCTTTTCACAGGTGAAGAACAGAATATCAACCCCTCAGCAAAGTTTTATCTTATGGATATCAGATCAAACCTCTTAGAAGAAGTCTTTAAGATTGAAAAGCCAGAAATCGTTAATCATCATGCTGCTCAGATATCTGTTCCAGCCTCTGTAGAGGACCCTTTATTTGATGCAGGTGTAAATATCTTGGGATTATTAAACCTATTGCAGTACTCTGTGAAGTATATGGTTAAAAAAATAATATTTATTTCCTCAGGTGGAGCAATATACGGAGAGGCAGATGTGTTCCCGACACCAGAGGATTATCCACTCCGTCCATCTTCTCCATATGCCATTAGTAAATTAATCTCAGAATACTACCTGAATTTTTACAAGAAACAGTACGGTATCGATTTCACTGTCTTAAGGTATGCAAATATTTATGGGCCAAGGCAGGTGCCCCATGGAGAGGCAGGGGTTGTTTCAATCTTCATAGAGAAACTTTTAAAAGGAGAGAGCCCAACCATTTACTTTCATGACGGAGAACCTGACGGCATGACCAGAGATTACTGTTATGTAGAAGATGTGGTCAAGGCAAACCTATTTGCCTTAGAAAAAGGCTCAGGCGAGATATTTAATATAGGTACGGGAAAAGGGACTCTTACCAAGGAACTTTATAGAAATATCTTAAATCTGATTAGGGTTTCAGGATATGCAAAAGAGGCAATCTATGATGAACCTCATAGGGGGCCCGCAAGACCAGGTGACATAAAGAAGAGCTGTATTGATATCAAAAAGGCTCAAAATCTCCTTGGTTGGAAACCTGAGCATAACCTTTTATCAGGACTTGAAAATACTTTAAAGTGGTTTTTAGCAAAACATAGTACTGAATAGTAATTGCGTTACGTTACCGCCAAGAATACTCTATAGAATGTATGAGTCTCAATTTCCGAACCAAAATAAACTACCTTTTATTATGTTTAAACCCTTTTCTGACTTAAATTTCTTTCCAAAATTTATAACTGAGACCTTCACTTCGACTTAGGTCTCATTGAGATTATCCGTGATTTGCTTAGAAAATCGAGCCTTATACCTGCTTTTTTCATAGTATAAAGTATAATTTTGGACATATGTGATTGTGTTATAATTTTTAAAGGAGTAATACTTGATAGATAAAATACGTTATTTAAAACCAGAAGAGTTACCAAAGGTTCCTATTGTTCTCGAGGGCATTTCTTCCCGTTTTATTCGCGAAAATAGAGTAATCCCTTTAGAGCTGAAGAATAGTATATTAAAGGTCTTAATGGCAAATCCGGGTGACAAAGCCACCATTGATGCACTCAGTGTAGCAACATCAGCAGATATCATAGTGTATAGCACCGATTTAGAGGTGCTTGATGAATATATTTCAAAGTTCTATGGACAGGAATCACAGAATATTAACAGGATAATCGAGGATATAGGTGAAAGGGGTCTTGAATTCCTTAGGGAGGAAGAAGAAGACATAGGTTATCTCAAAGACCTCGCCTCAGAAGCACCTATCATCAAGCTCGTTAACCTTTTTATAACAAGAGCTGTTGAGAGTAGGGCAAGTGATGTCCATATAGAGCCCTTCGAAGATGAGCTGAAGATAAGGTATCGTATTGACGGTGTGCTTCATGATGTCGAAACAGCACCTAAAAAACTTCAGGCTGCGATTGTGTCAAGGATTAAGATAATGGCAAAGATGAACATTGCTGAGAGAAGATTACCACAGGATGGACGAATAAGGCTCAAAATAGGGGAAAAAGAGATAGACATAAGGGTCTCAACTATTCCTGTCCTATACGGTGAAAGTGTAGTGATGAGGCTCTTAGATAAGGAAGGGATTGTTATAGACCTTGATCTCCTTGGATTCTCTCAACAGACTCTTTTTGCATTTAACCAACTTATCAAGAAACCTAATGGCATAATACTCGTTACAGGACCAACAGGGAGTGGGAAGACCACAACTTTATACGGGGCATTACAGAAGATAAACTCTCCTGACAAAAAGATAATAACAGTTGAAGACCCTGTTGAATACCAGTTAAAAGGGGTTAATCAGATTCAGGTGAAACCCCAGATAGGACTGAACTTTGCCAACACCTTGAGGCATATAGTTAGACAGGACCCTGATATAATTATGATAGGAGAGATAAGAGACCTGGAGACTGCTGAGATTGCAATACAATCGGCCCTAACTGGACATCTTGTCTTTTCAACATTACATACAAATGATGCTCCCAGTGCAATAACAAGACTTCTCGACATGGGTGTTGAAAATTTTCTTCTCTCATCAACCATAAGGGGTATACTTGCTCAGAGGCTTGTCAGGGTTATATGTCCTTCATGTAAAGAAATGGATCCATCAACAGCGGATAAAGAAGAATTAGACATCCTCGGAATAGGAAGCGATTCACCCCTCTTCAGAGGAAGGAGATGCGAGAAATGCGCTTTTACAGGTTATTATGGCAGAACAGGAATTTTTGAACTACTCGTTGTTATTGATGATATACGCAAATTGATTCTGAAAAAAGCAGATTCTAACCAGATAAGGGAAATGGCAAGAAGACATGGAATGAAGGCCCTACTTGAAGACGGGTCAATAAAAGTGAAGACGGGGATAACTACCCTCAGCGAAGTCCTAAGGGTTACACAGGAGACATAGTTGGCTATATTTTCATATAGGGCTACTACACTTGAAGGGACAATTGTTGAGGGGGTTATAGAAGCAATTGATGAGAAGACCGCTATTGAAAGACTGAAAAATACAGGTATAATCCCTTTAAAGGTTTCTGCACCCAAAGAGGGCTTTGGGAGAAGGCTAACATTCAGGTCAGCAAAAAATGACCTTTTGACATTCACAACAGAACTATCAGCACTTCTTGGTGCTGGACTACCAATAGATAGAAGCCTTAATATCCTTTCTGAGATATCCGAAAGTAGAGAAATCAAAGAGATTATCCAATCCATTCTAAGGTCGATAAGAGAAGGCAGTTCTTTTTCCGATGCAATCGCTAAACATCCGAAATTATTCCCGAGACTTTATGTAAGTATGATAAGGGCTGGCGAGGCTGGCGGAGTTCTTGATGTTGTTCTGGACAAACTGAATGAATTTCTTGAATCGAGTAAAGAATTAAAAGAGCATATTTTTTCAGCAATGATCTATCCAATAATACTGACTGTAGCAGGTGGAATATCTATCATTATTTTGTTAACTTATGTTCTTCCAAAATTTTCAGCTATCTTTGATGAACTTGGAGGCTCACTGCCACTTTCAACACAAATCATCCTTACTTTCAGTAATACCCTGAAGTCATACTGGTGGATTGCATTACTATCCATAATCGCATCCTGGCTGTTTTTTAAGAACTATATAAAATCTGAAAGAGGAAGATATAAGTGGGATTCTTTAAAACTCAAGTTAATGGGGGATGTTATTAAGAAGCTTGAGACAGCAAGGTTCTGTAGGACACTCGGGACACTATTAAAAAGTGGTGTCCCGCTTCTTCAGGCATTAAGTAATGCCAAAGAGGTTATCAGCAATCAGATAATCGCCTCTGCTATCGATGGTGTTCTGAAAGGTGCAAAAGAAGGTAAGGGGATAACAATCCCATTGTCTAATGCAAATGTCTTCCCACCACTTGCACTCTCTATGATAAAAGTAGGAGAAGAAACAGGACAACTGGACACCATGCTTATGAAAGTCGCAGTAACGTATGAAAGAAACCTTAGGGTCGCAGTTAAGAGGTTAATGGGACTATTTGAGCCTGCCCTTATTCTTACAATGGGGCTAATTATTGGTTTCATCGTTATCTCTATGCTTATGGCAATCTTCACTATGACAGAACTTCCATTTTAGTGATGGTTGATGAGAATTGAGGATAAATCAGGGTTTACGCTTCTTGAGGTAATACTTGTGCTATTTATAATTTCTCTTGTATTCGGAATGGCGACCATATTTTTTAGTAATACGATGCCTTCAAATAAGCTCAATGCGACAGCAAGGGAGATATCAGCAGCAATAAGGTATGCCAGAACTCTTGCGCTTGTTAACAACGAAAAACAGACACTCACAATAGACCTCGATTCAAGATTTTATGGGATAGAAGGCAGTTTGGGTAAAAATATTCCCAATGATATAAATATCAAGATAATAGACCCATTATTAGGAGACGTTGTTAAAGGAAAATATTCTTTCTCCTTTTACGAGAGCGGTGGGATAGAAGGTGGAACAATTGTCCTCTCTATAAAAAAGAAGATAGTAAATATTGAGCTTGACCCAGTTGTCGGCTCAGTGATCATAAGATGAAAAATAAGGGCGGATTCACACTTCTCGAGATTCTTGTAGCCCTTTCAATACTTGGTATTGCAATAACAGTATTGCTTCAGCTATTTTCTGCAAATCTAAGATCTCTTTCTGCTTCAGAAGAATATGTCTTTGCTGTTTCTAAGGCTGAAGCGAGAATGAGAGAGATACTTGACGATAAAGACTTATCGGAGAAAACATGGAGTGAGATAACCGATGATGGATACAGGATAGATGTATCAATAACCGAAGGACTTAAAGACAGGACTGACAACCTGCAGGTCAGGGTATTTGAAGTTATATTAACTGTTTCATGGGCAAAGAATACTAAGAATAAGTCTATGACACTGAGGACAATGAAGGTTATGAATAAAAAGATATGAAATGCTTAATTTAAGATTCAAAGTTCAAAATTCAAAATTAAAAAAATATTATCCAATTTGTGATTGCAATAGGGGGCTTACACTCCTTGAACTTCTTATCTCTATTGTAATCCTCGTTATAATAATATTAATTATAGCCGGCGCAATGAGGCTGGGGTTCCGTTCTGTTGACGCAGGTGAAAAAAAGACAGAGTCTCTCGAGAGGTTCAGGACATCTTTAAATATTATTAACTCTCAGATTCAGTCTCTCCTTCCAATCACCTATAGTGAAGAAGGTACCCAGGAATCCAATTTCACTGGAAGCAGACAATCAATGCACTTTACTACTAACTATTCACTCTGGGGTATTCAGAAAGGCTCTGTAGAGGTCTCATATGATATCTCTTCTGAAGAAAATGGTAAACAAGTTTTATCAGCTTCTGAGAATATTATGGTAACGGAAGGCAGTACAACAGAAGAGAGTAAAGTTGTAAAACTTTTAGACGCTTTTGATGAGATATATTTTGATTATTTTTACAAAGACCCTACTAAAGAAGAAGGTGAGTGGGTTGAGGAATGGACAGATACCTTAAATCTACCAGAAAAAATACGTCTCCATCTTGTCAATGGCAAAAGAGATTTTGCCTTTATAATCCCCATTCGGGTGAGGGTATCAATTGCACATGCAAAAACAGAACTTTCTGAAGGTGAAGAATAAGATGAGATTAATTTCTCAGAAAGGAATAGCACTTCTAATGATTCTCTGGATAATGACAATCCTTATGGTAATCGCAATGTCTTTTTCATCCATGACAAAGACTGAGACTTATTCCACACTTTCTTTTAAAGAAGGAGCAGAAAAGAGATTTCTTGCAGAGGCTGGTATTGAAAGAGCCATAATGGAGCTATTTTACAGAATACAGAATATCGGTATGATGGTAACCTTTGAAGGAAGTGAGTTATGGAAAATAGATGGAACTCTCTATAAAGGTCAGTTAGGAGATGGGAATTATTCAGTCAGGATAATGGATGAATCAGGAAAAATCGATATAAACATAATAACAGATGCTAACTCAGATATCTTAAGGAATCTTCTAAAGAATCTGGAGATTCCTGAAGATGATGCTAATACAATTGTAGATTGTATACTTGACTGGAAAGATGCAGATGACCTGCTTCATCTCAATGGTGCTGAGGATGATTATTATATGTCTTTACCAAATCCATATAAAACAAAAAATGCAAATTTTGATACATTAGAAGAACTTTTACTCGTTAAAGGAATCACACAGGAGATATTATATGGGGATAAAGAGCGAAGGGGGTTAATAGAGTTTATTACAATCAATTCAAACAGAAGTCAGATTAACATTAATGCAGCTCCAAAAGAGGTTCTTATGGCACTCCCCGGAATGACCCCTGAAATTGCAGATGCCATAATAGATTATAGGGGAGAGAAAGAGATTTTAAACATAGCAGAGGTTCAGCCGATACTCGGTGCAAACTATAGTCTTATATCACGTTATATCAGTGCAGGAAGCTCAAATACCTTTAGCATAGATTCTGTTGGTTACAAGGAAAATGAAAAAGCAGGCTTTGGAATTAAATCAATTGTTATAATTGAGGGGAATAATCAATATAGATATATTTATTATAAGAGTCCTGCTATCATAAAAAAATGGCAGCAATAACAACCATTAAGAAATTTGTTTCAATCACCTCTGATTCTGCTACAAAACTGAAGAGGATTGGAAAGCCTCTCTGGCATGTCCTTACCTTCAGTCCTGCTGATGAGAGGATTTTACCTCAAAAAGCTATTTGTGCTAACATTGAAAAAGGAAAACTTTCAGTTCTCTATGCATCAAGACTCCTCTCTAAGATTAAAATAAAAGGGTACATAAAATATCCATTTGAAGAAGACAGGTACCCTACTCCTGAGGGATTTGCTTCCTCCCTATCTTTAGCGATTAATAACTTGGATGCAAGAACTGCTTATGTGGTTTTGAGTATTCCAAAGGCATGGGCTGTTATAAAGACTGCGGAGTTTCCTTCAACTATAAGAGAAAATCTTTCTAATGCTGTCTCTTATGAGTTGGACAGGCTTACTCCATTCAATATAGATGATGCTTTATACGACTTTAGGATATTAAAGGAGGATACAGATAAACTTACCCTTCTAATAATGGCTGCTAAGGTCGATTTAATAAAACCTTATATAGATGCTCTCAAAGAAAGAGGTATTGATATCAAAAGGGTTACTGTCAGTCTTTCATCTATAGGAACCCTATGTAGCTACTTTTATGAAAAAGGAGATATCATCTTTATTGAAGTTCATAAAAATGAATATGAAGGTGGTTTTTTAAATAATGGTTCAGTTGTTGAGACATTTACAGGTAGTTTTTCTACAAAAGATGAGAAATTGAAACCTGATATAATTTTGTCAGAAATTACTCCGTTAGTAGATACCTTTAAAAATGAAGGGAAAAGACCACAGATCGTCATTCTTATAAAAGGAAATAGTTTTGATTTTGAAAATGAATTAAAATCAAAGCTAAATCTACCGATAAAGATCTTAACTGAGAAAGACCTCAAGATCAAATCTTCAGAGCCTTTGAAAGATATTTCTTATGCATCACTCGGAGGCATAATAGAATCTCTCTGGCCAAAATCCAAGGGATTAAACCTCCTGAAAAAAGGAATCCATGAAAGGCAGAAGACACCTTTTGTTCTAACAGCATTACTTATTCTAATAATCTTGGGCATGTATGCCCTTTATATGCTTGCCCCTTTACGGATAGAGAAGAAAAGGCTTGAAGAGATTGATTACCAGATAAGTCTTAGAAGAGAGGATGTCAAAAAGATTGAGGCACTGAAAAAAGAGATAGATTCGATTAACGAGGAAGTCTCAACAATAAGAAATTTTAAGAGGAATAAGCCTTTAGTTTTGGATATACTTAAAGAGCTCACAAATATACTACCTGAGACTGCCTGGTTGACGAGGGTCAGGATTATAGAATCCGCAGTTGAGATTGAGGGATATGCAAGCTCAGCAACAGGGCTTCTTTCAAAGCTTGAGGCTTCTAAGTATTTCAGGAGGGCTGAATTTGCATCTCCTACTTTCAGAGATACAAGACAGAATGCTGACAGATTTATAATAAAGATGGAGATAGAAGGTATTAAAAAGGAAGTGATAAAAAAGCCATCTCTTGAAGAGCCGGAAGATGAAGAAGAGTAAGATATTCATTTTTTCCGTACCTCTTATGATTATCCTTGCTGGATTCCTCATATACCAGTATGGGTATCTAAGGATACAATCAGAAATAGCCTCTATTAAAGAGGAGCAGGAAATCAAGACAAGGACACTCGAAAAATATATCAATCTTATCTCGGAGAAGCCCCAACTTGAAAAGAGATTTAGTGCGCTGAGGGATGCAAGAAAAGCTGATGACTCAAAACTAATAGAGGGACAAACCCCTTCTCTCGCAGCAGCCCAGTTACAAGAGATAGTCAAAAGCTCCATTACAGGAAGAGGTGGAACAATATCGAGCGAAAGAGTCGGAAAACAGGAAGACCTCGGTAAATTCAAGGTAATAAGCGTAAGTGTGGATTCTGTTATACATGATTCAAGGGCACTAAGTGAAATAATCTATTCAATCGAAACACGCACCCCTTATCTTGTTATCAAAGAACTTGATACAAGGATAAAAAATTATAGGGATCCGAGGGATCTTATGGTAAAATTAGATGTAGAAGCATTAACAGCAGGAAAATAAGATGAATAGACTTAAGTCTCTTTTAAGAAACATTAATCTCCTTAATATTATTCTCGTAGTCATAGCTCTCCTTATAGCTAATTATGTAGTACTTCCTTTACTTGATATAAAGATAAAGTTTAACCCGGCTAATCCTAAAAATATCCATGAAATAAAAGATGAAATAATTTCTGATGTCCCTTCACAATCTCCTTCAGATTATATGGTAATAGCAGAACATAATCTATTTCATCCTCAAAGAATAATTCCACCTGAGAAAAAAGAAGATCAACCCCTCCCAAAACCTGAATTTGTTCTATACGGCACATTGATTTCAGATGATATAAGCATTGCCTATATGGAAGATAAAAAATCACCCCGTTCAACACCTGGAAGGGGAAAGAGGCAGACAGTCCTGAAAAAGGGTGACACAATGAGCGGTTATACATTAAAGGAGATAGACCATGAACATGTGGTTATGGTGAAGGGAGAGGAATCTCTTATAGTCAAGGTAATTGATCCGGGCATAAAAAAGGATAGGGAAGGTAGTGGTTCTACACCAGTAACCCAACCACAGGTCTCTCCTCAGCAGAAGACCCCAACTCCGCAAAGAGGGGAACAGGGTGTAACACCAGCAAGAAAAACGCCGTATAGACCTCAATAGGAATATAAAATTTATTTTTCCTTTATTAATTCTTTTATTGTTTTATCTTCTGTGGTCTTTACAAACCTATCAATATAATCAGTTGTTACAATCTTTGATTCTTCTATGGTCTTCATAACATGGGGTGTAAGGAGAATAATCAGTTCGTTTCTCTGGGTTCTTTCTAATGTGCTACCAAAGAGATAACCGATAACGGGAATCTGGCTTAATAGTGGGATTCCGGTGCGGGATTTAGTCGTATCTTCTCTTATAAGCCCACCTATTATAATTGTCTGTCCATCCTGCGCAACGAGGTTTGTTTTTGCTTCTGTTTTTGTTATTGATGAATATTGTTGTCCTGCTATTACTGTTGCTTCTCCAAGAGATGAAATCTCCTGTGATAGTTCGAGTGAAACGAGTCCACTTTCATTAACCTGTGGCTTAACCTTTAATATAATCCCAATGTCCTTGTACTGAACAGAGGATGTAATTGTACTCGTTACCTCAGCGCCTGTAATAGGGGTAACAGCTGTCTGTGTTGCGAGAGGGATTTGTTGACCAACCTGGATACTCGCCTCACGATTATCTGATACAAGAATATGAGGGGTTGCAAGAAGTTTTGCCTTAGATTCCGTAACAAGTGTCTGTATAAAAGCCCTGACAGTACCTGTTGGATCTGTACCCACAAAAGTAAAACCACTTCCAAGCCCCGCTTTTGCCAGTGTATCGGCATTTTGTCCCATTTCTCCAGACAATCTTGCGCCTTTTTCATTCACAATTTCTGCACCTCTTCTTTCAACAGTTCCTTCAAATGGCCAGCTTGTTATCTTTATATGAGACCTCAATGACCAAGAGACCCCAAGGCTCAATTCATCACTTAAGGTTACCTGTGCAATGAGCCCTTCAATCACTACCTGTCTCGGGACAATATCTATCTTCTTTATGGTCTCGGCAATGGTCTTAAAGTCTTCAGGTGTAGCAAGTATAATTATAGAATTTGTTACCTCGTCAGCAAATATCCTTGTTGCTTCAGATACTAAAGCCTCTGCTCCTTCAGCACCAGTAACAGGGGGCTGGGCTGGCGATAGCGCAGGAGACGGGGTCTTGGTAGTCGTTGTTTTTGCTGGTGTTGGCGGTGTCGGCTTTTGACCGAGGAATATCTGTTGAAGCATTGTTGCAACATCTTTTGCCTTACTATTCTGAACAGGGTAGACAAATACCTGTGGCATAGCAAGCATCAGTTTTTCACTATCGAATATTTCCACAAGCTGTAACAGTCTTTTTACATTTGCATCAGTGTCTGCAATTATTATGAAACTTGGAGGCACTTCAAGAATAGCACCTCCTTGCGAAAGCATAGGTGTAAGAATTTTAGACATTTCAGAAGAAGTTACATATTTAAGCTGTATTACCTGGACAATTGCGATACCTTTTAATTCTACTGTTTCAGGCTCTCTCCCAAAACGTATGGGTGAAGGCTCCTTTGGGATGTCACTTATTGAGATAATTCTATAAAGACCTCTTTCTTCAACAACAGATATGCCATTCAGTCTAAATATAATCTCCATCACTGTAAGTACCTCAGACCTTGGGATAGGAGTCGTTGTTCTGAAATTAACCCTGCCTTTTATCTTTGGATCCACAATGTAATTGACTTTTAGTATCTCACCAAATACTGTTTGGATTACTTCATAGACATCAGCATCATCAAAAAAGAAACTTATATCTGCAGTTTTCTTTTCTATTTTTGGTTGTACTGGCATAACAGGAATCTCTTCTTTTTTCTCTGGTGGCTTTAACTCCAATGGTTTTTCCTCAGCAGGTTTTACTTGAATAGCAGGTGCAGGAGGTGAAGGGACTGGCAATGGCTGAGGGGGCTGAGTTTGAGGCGTTGGTAGTATCTGTTGTTTTGGAGGTATTGGTTGAGCAGGTAATGCCGGCTGCTCTGTTAGTTCTTCTTCCAGCCCTTCCTCGTTTGCTTCCTCTTCTTCTGCCTCCATAACAGCCTTTTTTATCAGACCAGTATCCACTTTTTTTTCTGGAACGATTCTTACAGAATCATAAATGTCTTTTCCTCTTTTTATACCGGTATGATTTGCAGAAGTTGATGGAACATTCTTTTTAGCTTCCTGAATATCAAATACAAGTCTTGATGGAGAATAGAACCTCGAGAACTTTACCTCCCTTTCATCACCAAGATTAATTTCCAATAATTTGTTTAGAAGTGCAAACCTGAATGGAAACTTCTGCGGAGCCTTCAGGTCTAATTGCTCAGGGAGCTCTATCTTAAGCTTAGAGGGCAGTATGATAAACTTCGTTGCATTTATGATAGACTCTCCTGACTCAAGAACAATCCTTTCAAATCCAACATGTTTACCATATCTCAGTATAATATCTCCAGATTGTCCAGCATAAGGAGTAGGATCATTTTGTAAAATAAAGCATGAAAGGTTAATAATAAAATATATAAAGATAAGTAAAAGGAAACCTTTAAGTTTCCTGCTTATATGGCTTTTCATAGATGTTCTAAGATAATTTATTTCCCTATCTATGTCAATAGAAGGAAAATACATAAAGATGTATAATTAATCATACTTGTGCAAAATAAGAGACACACTATGGCTGGATACCTCATAAACACAATGAATCTACAGGATAATTGTATGGCAGACCCCTTTCTGTTAATGTATGATATCTGGATTACGCTCATATATTCTTTTAAGGAAGAATGATATGGATTAATTTTATAAGGTGCCGTCATTGTGTTTCTTTGGCATCCAGTCATATTTTAGAATATCCTGGACAGCAGCGATAATTAATCAATTTGCAAAATTATGGTCTTGGAGAAATATAAGATTGGAACTTTATAGTCTAACTATTTCAGAAGCAAGGTCTCTCCTTGACAGAAGAGAAATAACTGCAAAAGAGCTGGTCAATTCCATTACAGCAAGAATAGATACGGTTGAGGATAGAATAAAATCATTCGTCACTGTTACAAAAGAACATGCTTTTCATGCCTCAGAAGAGGCACAGAAGAAAATCGGGAAAGAAACGAAAATGCTCCTCGGTATTCCCTTTGCCATTAAAGATAACATCTGCACAAAAGATATCCTTACAACCTGCTCATCTAAGATACTTTTTAACTTAATGCCTCTTTATGAAAGTACTGTCACATCAAGGCTTAAAGAGGAAGGTTATATCCTTATTGGAAAAGCAAATATGGATGAATTTGCAATGGGTTCATCAACAGAAAACTCAGGGTTCCATATAACAAGAAATCCATGGGACATTGAAAGGTCACCCGGAGGCTCGAGCGGAGGACCTGCTGCAGCAGTTTCTGCTGATGAGTGCATAGCAGCATTAGGCTCTGATACAGGAGGTTCTATAAGACAACCTTCTGCCTTTTGTGGGGTAGTCGGTTTAAAGCCAACATATGGAAGGATATCAAGATACGGCCTAATTGCCTTTGCATCTTCTTTAGACCAGATAGGTCCTATCACAAAAGATGTTAGAGATTCAGCAATCCTTATGAATATTATCTCAGGTCATGATCCTCTTGATTCTACCTCAGCACCTATTCAAGTTCCTGATTTCACATCTATCCTTGGCAAGGATATAAAAGGGTTAAAAATAGGGGTACCAAAAGAGTATTTCATTAAAGGTATTGATAGTGAGGTAGAGATTTTGGTTAAAGATGCGATCAGACAGCTTGAACTCATCGGGGCAATTCCTATTGAAGTATCACTTCCACACACAGATTACGCAATTTCAGCATATTACATTATAGCCACATCTGAAGCATCTTCTAACCTTGCTCGATATGACGGAATGAAATACGGTCTTAGGACAGAAGGGAAAGACCTAATAGATACATATATGAAGACAAGGGCTTATGGATTTGGTGCAGAGGTCAAAAGAAGAATAATGCTCGGCACTTATGCACTCTCGGCAGGTTACTATGAGGCTTATTATAAGAAGGCACAGCAGGTAAGGACACTCATAAAGGAGGACTTTGACAGAGTATTTAAGAAAGTAGATATTATTGTTACCCCTACAACCCCAACTCCACCTTTTAAGCTGGGAGAAAAGATTGAAGATCCCCTTCAGATGTACCTATCAGATATCTTTACAATATCTGTCAATCTTGCTGGTGTCCCCGCCATTTCTATACCATGTGGATTTACAAAAAATGATCTACCTGTTGGATTGCAGATAATAGGTAAACACTTTGATGAGGAGACCATTCTTAAAGTTGCATACGCCTATGAACAGAGTACAGAGTGGCATAAGAGGAAACCTAATCTATGAAATACGAAGCAGTAATCGGACTTGAGGTACATGCGCAGATGTTGACAGATGCAAAGATATTCTGCGGATGTTCAACAAAATTCGGATCAGAACCTAACACACAGACCTGTCCTGTATGTATAGGGATGCCGGGTGTTCTTCCTGTCTTAAATAAAAAAGCACTTGAATTTGCTATCAAAACAGGGCTTTCTATGAATTGCAATATATCACAATATAGTAGGTTTGCAAGAAAAAATTATTTCTACCCCGACCTACCAAAGGGATACCAGATCAGCCAATATGAACTTCCGATATGTGAAAAAGGATATATAGAGATAATTGTGGAAGGAGAAGTTAAAAAGATTGGTATAACCAGAATCCACATAGAAGAAGATGCGGGCAAGAACATACATGGAGAAGATGGAAACTACAGTTTTGTAGATTTAAACAGGGCGGGTGTTCCACTTATGGAGATTGTTTCTGAGCCTGATATAAGAAGCCCACGAGAAGCCGTCGAATTTATGAAAAAGCTCAGGACCATTCTCAGATATCTTGGTGTAAGTGATGGAAATATGGAACAGGGGTCGTTGAGATGTGATGCAAATGTGTCAGTGAGACCCATTGGACAAAAAGAATACGGGACAAGGACTGAGGTGAAAAACATTAATTCATTTAGATTTGTAGAAAAAGCGCTTGATTATGAGATAAAAAGGCAGATAAAGGTTCTGGAAGAAGGCAGAAAGATTATTCAAGAAACAAGGTTATGGGACTCTGATAAAGGCATTACAGAATCCATGCGTGGGAAGGAAGAGGCACATGACTACAGGTATTTCCCTGAGCCTGATCTTGTGCCCATTATGGTTGATCAGAGATGGATTGATGAGATAAGAAAGTCTCTTCCGGAACTTCCTGATATAAAGAGAAAACGTTTTGTTTCTGAATGTTCACTTCCTGATTACGATGCAGATTTTCTCACTTCAGAGAGACAACTGGCTGACTGGTTTGAAGAAGCAGTGAAACTTGGCGGGCAACCTAAGATTGTCGCAAACTGGATACTGGGCGATCTGTTGAGATTACTAAATGAAGAGAATAAATCAATAGAAGAAAGCCCTTTGAAGCCGAAGCAACTTGTTGGTATGTTAAGACTTATAGAGAATGGAACAATCAGTGGCAAGATAGCAAAGACTGTATTTAGCGAAATGTATAAAACAGGTAGAGATGCTGAGATTATTGTAAAAGAAAAGGGGCTTTTACAAATAAGTGATAAAGGAGAAATAGATATATTAATTGATGAGGTTATTGCAAAACATCCAAAGGAGGTAGAGAGGTTCAAATCAGGAGAAGAAAAGCTCTTAGGATTTTTCGTTGGACAGGTAATGAAATTGACCAAAGGAAAGGCAAATCCTCAGATGGTAAATGAGATATTAAAGAAGAAACTGTCACACTAAATAAGGAATACCGTCTCTGTCCGCCTGAGTTAGATTATAATCGGCAACATTGCTGTCCAAAGTATTCTATATAAGTATGAGACCCGATTTTCGAACCAAAATAAACTACCACTTATTATGTTTAAACCCGAATTAAGCAAGGCTTACTATAAAGCCTTGTAGCCGCAGGCTTTAGCCTGCGTTTTAAATCGCATAAAAGTGATTTAAAGTTGTATAAATTCACGCAACCTAAAGGTTGCGGCTATACCCTTGTGTAATACGGGTTAAACTTTTCTCTGACTTTAATATCTTCTCAAAACTTTTAGCTGAGACCTCTGCTTCGACTCCGGTCTCATCGAGGTTACCCGTGATTTTGCTTCTAAAATCGGTTCTCATACCTGTCTTTCTAAGAGCATGAAGTATTATTTTGGACAGATGTGAATCGTCAAGATAATTTATGTCTAATTAAAAAATTTGTTGGTTTAAGGTGTAATTTCGAGTAAAACATAGCAACCTCACATTACTTAGAAAGAGATTGCTTCACACCCTTTGGGTTTTTGCTATAACAAATAGTCATAGGATTTGTAAGATTTTTCGAGAAATATTAGGATTATATGTGTCTTGATTTTATCTTATGTTTTTCATTAATCTTAAATGTCTACTGTTATTCTTAATTCGTTTTATTTTTACTCGTTACGAATTACTTATTAAGCATAAAGAGAAAAGACAACTGGAGAGATGTCCGAGAGGCCGAAGGAGCACGACTGGAAATCGTGTGTGGGGTCTAAAAACCTCACCGAGGGTTCAAATCCCTCTCTCTCCGCCATCTCTTGTATATTTTTGCGCAGTCAGGAAAGGGCACTATGCAGCAGATTGATGTGAACCCCGTCAGGGCCGGAAGGAAGCAGCGGTAAGCATTTTATCTGTGTGACATAGGATGTCTTTTCCTGGCTGCTAAAAGTAACATCAAATAATGCTTATTTAAAAATTTTGACTATTGAATAAAATTTATGAGCTATTTAGTACTTGCAAGAAAATGGAGGCCACAGGGTTTCGATGAGGTTATAGGACAGGAACCTATAATCCGAATCCTGAAAAATTCAATAGAACAAGGAAAGGTTGCCCATGCTTACCTTTTCTCTGGTCCGAGGGGGGTAGGCAAAACCTCTACAGCGAGGATACTCGCAAAGGCTCTGAACTGTGGAAATGGTCCTACATCTGCTCCATGCGGAACATGTGCATCTTGCAAAGCTATTACAGATGGTTACTCCCTTGATGTTATGGAGATAGATGGTGCGTCGAATACAAGTGTAGATGATGTAAGAGACCTTAGAGAAAGAATAAAATATATGCCCTCAGGCGGAAAATACAAGGTATACATAATCGATGAATCCCACATGCTTTCTAATGCTGCATTCAATGCACTCCTTAAGACCTTAGAAGAACCTCCACCACATGTCATATTTGTCCTTGCCACAACAGCACCCAAAAAGATACCCCTGACTGTACTATCCCGTTGCCAGCATCTGCCTTTCAGAAGAATACCGACTCAGGAGATAAAGGCATTTTTGAAAAAGATATCTAATGAAGAGAATATAAATATCTCAGCTTCTGCAGTCGAATTAATTGCAAGGGCTTCTGATGGAAGCCTCAGGGATTCACTTACAATACTTGATCAACTATCCTCTTTTTCATCAGATATAAATGAATCTGATGTAAAAGACCTCCTTGGCTTGACAGACTTCAGTCTCCTTTCAAAGACATCTATTGCCCTTATTGAGGGGAAAAGAGAAGAGATACTAAAGATTATTGATGAACTTGTTGAAAGAGGCACTGATATAAGGTCTTTTACCAAAGAGCTTGTTCATTTCTTTAGAGATCTCTTGATTGCAAAAGTTGTAAAAAAACCAGAAGATGTCCTTGATTTTGATAAAGACGATTTAGAATCGATAAAAGATATCGTAAGTAAGACCTCAGAAGAGGTGCTCACATTACTTCTTTCAGAGACAATGAAGGCAGAGCTGGACATAAAAAATGCATCTTCACCTCGCGTCGCTCTTGAAATCTCTCTTATAAAAGCGAGTTTCTTGAGTGATATGAAACCTCTGAAGGAGATTTTAAAAAATATAGAGGATTATGTCAGGGATACTAAAGAAGCCTATCAGAATGAGTTTCTTAAGGATACCGCTGAAGAGGTTTCTTTGCAAGTTTCAAACAGCACTTCCGAAGTTAAAGATGACAATCCTCCTGCGGAGAAAGATACTACCGAAATCCAGACCGATACATTATTATCTGCTAAGCCTGTAATAGAAGATTTCTGGGAAAGGGCTATAAAAAAGATGGAAACCCCTCTTGCATCAAAACTGTCAAGAGCAGAGTTTAAACTGAATGATAATGAACTGAAAATATTTTTAAATGGTGGCGATTCAGTTTTTGCTGACTCTATAAGAAAAAATCTGAAAATATTAGAAAAGATTTTTTCCGAAGAGATCGGTTCGAGGGTGATTATAAAGATTGAGACCTTAAAGGAAAAAGAAAAGAAGATAAGCAAAAAAGAGTTAAAGGAAAAAATAATGGGTGAGCCTATTATCAAAGAGGCTCTTGAGCTCTTTGACGGAAGAATCGTGGATGTGATACCAATAAAGGAGGATAATAATTAGACTCGAATTCCAAATCTTGGGTTATAAACCCTGTAGCCGCAGGCTTTAGCCTGCGATACTGAACAATAGAATTAACTTTAATTCACAAATTTATGGTTTATTGGCAGATGCAGTATTTGAGAAGGTTTATCCTGAAAGCTTTTGGGATACCTCAGAGTCATGATCTTATCAGGGCGAGAATGAGCGAGAATACTGCATCTGCCAAAAAATTCATGAATAATATAAGCTAAGTTAAGAGGGAGGACAAAATGTCAAAGAAGATGCTTGGAAATATAATGAGAGAGGCGCAGAAGCTTCAAGCAGAAATGATAAAGATGCAGGAAGAGGCAAAGACAAAGACTGTTGAAGCAACTGTTGGTGGTGGAATGGTTACAGCTATTGCTAATGGTGGGGGTGAAATCGTATCTTTAAAAATTGAAAAGGAGGTAGTGAATCCTGAGGATATTGAGATGCTACAGGACCTCGTTGTCGCTGCAGTAAATGAGGCATTGCGCCGTGCACAGGAAATGGTCAATACTGAGATGTCAAAGCTCACAGGGGGTCTTCAGATTCCAGGACTTGGTGGATTAGGAAACCTTTTTGGAAAATAATCAGCCATGTCACAGAACATCATTGAAAAACTCATAACAGAGCTTATGAAGCTTCCAGGTATTGGGAGGAAGACAGCACAGAGACTCGCATTCTTTATATTAGCCATGCCCACTGAAGAGGCAAAAGAGATTTCAAGAGCAATAAATGAAGTTAAAGATAAGGCGAGGTTTTGCACTAAGTGTTTCAATATAACTGAGGATAATCTATGTAGTATATGTAAAAATAGTTACAGGGATAGTAGTAAGATCTGTGTTGTAGAAGAACCGAGCAACATCCTTGTTATAGAGAGGTCAGGTAGTTTTAAAGGTCTCTATCATGTCCTACTCGGAGGACTTTCTCCATTAGATAATGTGACACCTGAGAAATTAAAGATAAAGGAACTCTTAGAAAGGGTTGCAAAGGATGGCATTAAAGAGGTTATACTCGCAACAAATCCAAACACAAAAGGTGAGATGACCGCTAAATATATAAGGGAACTTTTGAAACCTTATGATATTAAGGTAACGCGGATTGCTTACGGACTACCTATGGGAAGTGATATTGAGTTTGCAGATGAAGTGACTCTCAGTAAGGCACTTGAGGGCAGGAGAGAGATGTAGAAATCTTTTCATTCCACATCCTTGCCTTAAAAAGAATCTCTGATTCATCAGCAGTTGTCAATTTTCCATCATTAATAACTATTTTTCCGTTAACCATTACCATCTCAACATCTGAAGAGAGCATCGAGTAGACAATATGAGAATAAATGTTATAAATTGGCATAAGATGTGGTTTTTTGAGGTTAGCAATAACAATATCTGCTGATTTTCCCTCCAAAATGCTTCCTGTAATATTTCCGAGACCCAAGACCTCTGCCCCCCACCTCGTTGCCATAAGAAGTGCTGTCTTTGCATCAAGTGCGGTAGGGTCTTCTGCATAAGTCTTGTGAACCTTTGCTGCTGTGGACATCTCACTCAAGATATTAAGGTCATTATTGCTTGCAGCCCCATCCGTTCCAAGACTTACCTTCACTCCAGCTTTCAGCATCTCTACAACAGGGGCGATTCCTGAGGAAAGCTTCAGGTTGCTCTCAATACAATGAGAAATACCCACTTTTCTCTTGGCAAGTATCTCAATCTCACTGTCATCCAACCATACACAATGTGCAGCAACCACCCTTTCATCAAGAAAACCTATATCCTCAAGGTATTCTACAGGGCTCATACGGTGCCTTCTTTTAATTTCTTCCACCTCCCATCTCGTCTCTGATAAATGGATATGTATAGGAACATTCATGAAATCAGCAACTTTTCTAACCCTTTTTAATGTCTCTGAACTACATGTATAAAGAGCATGAGGTGCAATACATGGGATTATCAGGCTATCTCCTTGCCAGTCCTTTATAAATACCTCTG
Source organism: Nitrospirota bacterium (assembly GCA_013388605.1). Classification (GTDB taxonomy): domain Bacteria; phylum Nitrospirota; class Thermodesulfovibrionia; order Thermodesulfovibrionales; family SM23-35; genus JACAEY01. The sequence continues at coordinate 27,921 of JACAEY010000015.1, forward strand.
CATTGGAAAAGTATTCATCTGATGTGCTGGCAGACTTTGTTGGGAAGTCGAGAATACCAACACCTAAAACAGCCCTCATCCCAATCTTTTTAGTGACCCTGGCTGCAGCGTCCTCAAAAAAATACATATCATTATATGTTGTTATCCCTCCTTTCAGCATCTCAACGCAGGCAAGCTCAACTGCATCTGTTATGAATTCAGGACTGAGCCATCTATTCTCCACAGGCCATATGTGATTTTCGAGCCACTCTTTTAATGGTAGGTCATCAGCGATACCTCTGAAATAGACCATTGCAGCATGTGTGTGGGTATTAATGAGTCCAGGAAATACTACCTTACTTTCTCCATTAATAATATTACTTGCTATATATCTCTTGAAAATCTCATCTTTTGCGCCAACTCCGACTATGCTTGGACCTTTTACTGCAATAGCACCGTTTTTAATAATGCTAAGGCTTTCATCCATTGGAAGGATATAATCAGCATTAATAATATAGTCAACACTAATCACTTTCTTTAGGTCTTATGAAATCAACCGCTCAGCTATCTGGACTGCGTTAAGTGCTGCACCTTTTCTAAGGTTATCTGCGACTATCCACATATTTATACCATTTTCAATAGATTCATCCTCTCTTATCCTTCCAACATATGTCTCATCCCTTCCAGCTACATTAATAGGAATTGGATATACGTTTTTATGAGGGACATCAAAAACGATTATTCCAGGTGCTCCTGAAAGGATTGCCCTTACTTCATTCGCTGTAAGCTTTCTCTCTGTTTCTATATTTACACTCTCTGAATGTCCTCTGAATACAGGCACTCTTACAGTCGTGGCTGTTACCCTAATTGAATTATCTCCCATAATCTTCTTGGTCTCATTTACCATCTTCATCTCCTCTTTTGTATAACCATTTTCAAGAAATTTATCTATATGGGGAAGGACATTAAATGCTATCTGATAAGGATAGACATTGCATTTTACATTCTTGAAATTGAGGATATCGGTTGTCTGCTGGAGAAGCTCATCCATTGCCTTCTGTCCTGTACCGGAGACAGACTGAAATGTTGTAACAACAACCCTTCTAATCTTTGCAACATCATGTATTGGTTTTAAGACAACGACCATCTGGATTGTTGAACAGTTAGGATTTGCTATTATTCCTTTATGCCACTTAATGTCATCAGGGTTAACCTCAGGCACAACAAGAGGGACATCAGGATCCATCCTCCACTGACTTGAATTATCAATTACAACACACCCTGACTTGACTGCTACAGGTGCCCATATCTTTGACCTTTCTGCACCTGCTGAAAAGAGGGCTATATCAATACCTTCAAAAGAATCATCTTTAAGGACTTCAACTGGAATATCTTTGTCCTTATACTCTATCTTTTTTCCTTCAGAACGTTCTGATGCAAAGACCCTCAATTTTTCAATTGGAAATTCTCTCTCCTCGAGTGTCTGGACCATCTCCCTTCCAACAGCACCTGTTGCCCCTACAACAGCAACGATATATTTTTCCTTTTTCTTAAGCATATAGAGAACCTTCTTTCTATTTTAGCAATAATTTATCATAAATCTTTCTGAAAGTTCTATTTTGTCCAAAAATTCGTAAGCATCACCTCCTCCATGATAAAGCATTTTTAAAGGTTGGAGAAATGCTATTGAGCAACTTTATGAAATCTCTGGTTATCAAAGATGCTTCTCCAGAATTACTGATAGAAGGGATCTTTGCTGGTCTTCCGCCTCAGCATAGGACGAAGCAATCTCTTATTTGGCATTAACGGACTGCTATGAATTTGAACTATATCCTTCCTACAAAGAGCGCCAGACGGACAGGGATGATAGTCCATAAGCGATCAAAGAACCTTTCCACATTTGCTATCTCACTAACAGGTACATAAATAATGTCACCATGCCTCAATAAAACATTCTTGCTCATATCTCGTTCTTTCAATGTCTTTTCTAAGTTTAAGACTGTATAATTAGGATTTGGATTTGATGCCCCGCCTCTTATTAATAAGACATTTTTTATCTTTGCATCCTGTGTAAAACCCTCAGCCTCAGAAATTGCTTCTACTATGGTTTTAGGTCTGTCGAGCAGGAAAGCACCGGGTTTGTTAACTTCTCCCAAGACAAAGACCTTCTGGCTACTAATAGTTGTTACAATAACACTTACCTGTGGCTCAACATAGTATTTGAGTAAGCCCTCCCTTAGCTTATCTCTGAGCTGATTTACACTGAGTCCCTCAGCCTTGATATCACCAACAAGGGGATAGTGAATCTTCCCATCTGGCAGGATTCGGACCTTTTTGCTCAAATCATCATGTCTAAATACTGATATCTCTAATTCATCTTCTGAACCAAGGATATATTCAGATATCTCAATAGGTGGTATCTCTTACGTTTCAGGAGGCAATTCATTTTTTAATAATGGTTTATTGGGAGAACACCCGATCAAGCTAAAGAGTATTATCAGCGCTGAATAATAAATAAGAATCTTTTTGATCGAAACCATTTTTATCTAAGAGTCAGTTCTACTATACCTAATTTTATACTCCAATGCAAGAAAAATACCCCTTCTCTGCTCATTCTGCTAAAATAAAATAGTTATGGATAAAAAAATCTCGATAATTATCCCTACATTTAATAGCGCAGGAAAACTTATAAGATGCCTCGAGTCCTTTAAAACACAGACAATCAATAATAAAGAATATGAAATATTGGTTGTAGATGATGGAAGTAATGATAAGACTAAAGAAGCTGTGACAAATTATCCCATTAGATACATTTATCAAAAGAATCGCGGACCTGCATCAGCAAGGAATAACGGTGCCATTCAAGCAGAAGGCAATATTATTCTTTTCACCGATGCGGACTGTGAGCCACAACCCAACTGGATTGAAGAGATGATTAAGCCCTTCAATAACCCAGAGGTTATCGGAGTTAAGGGTGCATATAAAACCAGACAGAAAGAACTAATAGCACGCCTTGTCCAGGTTGAATATGAGCATAAATATGAAAGGATGAAGAAGTTTAAATATATAGATTTTATTGATACCTATTCTGCTGGATACCTCAAAAATATATTTCTGAAATATAATGGATTTGATGAAAGATATCCAAAGGCATCAGTAGAAGACCAGGAATTCTCTTTCAGGCTTTCTCAAGACGGGCATAAGATGGTCTTCAATCCCGATGCAATAGTTTTTCATGAGCACTCAGATAATATCATAGACTACCTAAAGAAGAAATATAAGATAGCCTTCTGGAAGGCATTCCTTCTTAAACGCCACCCTAACAAGATCAAAACTGACACCCATACACCACAAAGTTTAAAGATTCAGATGGTTTTATCCCTTCTTGTGCTCCTTGGAGTTACAGCTCCGGTTTATCAACCGATGTATTATGTATCAGCATTATCTCTACTAATGTTTCTTTTAAGTTGCATCCCATTTGTCTTATTTGCCCTGAAAAGAGACCAAACTGTTGCCTTGATTTCGCCTGTCATCCTATTTTTAAGGTCCCTTGCCTTATCGCTTGGCTTGAGTGTGGGAATGGTCAAACATCTGAGAAGATGAGTTAGCATTACTTCCTTTAAGTAGATACTTAAAAAAGGTCCTGGTAGCTTTTATAATACGCTTGCTCTCCGAAGGATGAACAATCATCTGGGATATTTTTGAAAAGATATAGGAAGCCCTCAAATAGAATGACCTTCTGGCATAATCACAGAAATCAACGAGCTCCTTATTTGAAAGAACAGGGGTAGATATAATACAATTATGGAGTCCCTCCTCAGTTATCCACTGAGAATAATCTGTTGTTGTCAGATATCCATACCCTTTAGCCCAATTATAAGCCTCAGTGCCTGGATAGACCATAAGAGGAAAGAATTGGGCTGTATCGGGCTTTAGCCTTTTAGCAAAATTGAGCGTCTCTTTCATAGTATCCTTTGTCTCACCTGGATTTCCTACCATAAAACATGCGTGGATTAAGATTTTAGCCTTTCTAGCACTCTTCATAAACTCCTGAACCTGATGAAGCTTTAATCTCTTATTTATATTATCCAGTATGCGCTGATTACCGCTTTCAACCCCTATACAGAGGAGCCTGCACCCTGCTTCCTTCATTAATTTGAGCGTCTCAAAATCAATATCTGCACGGGAGTTTGCAGTCCATGTCATTTCTATCCCTTCTTTTATAAGGAGCTTACATACATCCTGGCAATATTTCCTGTTAACTGTCATGGTATCATCTTCTATGAATATCTCTTTAACCTGCGGGAAATTCTCTTTTATATACCTGAATTCCTCAACAACATTTTCTGGACTCCTGTGCCTGAAAACATGTCCAAACATAGTTTGTGGATAGACGCAATATTTACAATGATGTGGACAACCCCTTCCAGTTACTATTGTAATCTCCGGATATCTTGTAATAGAGTAAAAATAGTTTTCTACCTTGAGATGTTTTTTATAAACCATACTCACAAATGGTATTTCATCAAGATTCTTAATAAGTGGTCTATCCTGGTTATGAATAATCTTGCTATTAGACCTAAATGAGATTCCAAGAACGGATTTTAGTTTCTTTTGAGATGGTCTCGGACCCTCAGACTTTATAATATTTGCTAACTCAAGAAGAGTATAATCATATTCTCGCCTTGCAATCGCATTTATAGATTCTGATAGATTTAGTGATTCTTCAGGAGTTGCAGAGACATGTGTTCCTACAAGAACAAAAAAAGATTCTGAGTGAATCTCCTTCAAGGCCTCTGCTACTCTGATATCTGAAAAAATACTGGGTGTGCTTGTATCTACCACTATCATTGATGGTTTAAAATCTCTAACTATATCCTTTACCGTATCTATCTCATATCCCTCAGCAGGGGCATCAATCAGCTTTACTTCATACCCCCCTTCTTCGAGGACACCAGTCGCATATGAAAGCCAGATTGGATAGTAAAGGGTTCCGCTCTTTATTACTGCTGGACTTCTCTGTGGACGGGAAAATCTCGGTAAGAATGGCGGGTTAAGAAGCAGTATCTTTAAATTAGTATCCATAAATTACCTATTTAAGAGACCCCTTAATATCTTTACGAGATACAGATTCCCTCTTTTATCCTTCTTCCTTTAAGTATCCCTTTTTTTTAAAATATTTCCTTGCTAAAGTGTAACTTTTTAATGAATTCAATGAATTCATAGAAATCTTAATTTCCATAAATTTCTTTATAAAGTTTCATTTGTTTAAATATAGCACATATAATCTTTTCAGAGGAAGAGAGGATCAAAATTTTATTTATATCCCCAAAATCAAATAGATTTCTTTTACTATTTTTTTCTAACTTTGATTCAACCGAATTGTCAAACCAGTCTGCTATGCATTGAGAAAACGCACATAGGATAGTCGAATTATATTTCTGAAGAACCTTATAAGTTATATAATTGTAGTCCTATCTCTTTTTTCAGAATATCAAAATGCCTGTCAAGTGTTATAAGTCTTATATTATTTGATTTTGTAAGAATCCCTATATAGCAGTCTGAAAGCCCAACCGCCTTTCCTTTTCGCTTTAAAGTATAAGCCAATTCCCCGGCTTTTCGCCAAGATTCGATGGGCTCGGGAAGAAAATCAAAGACATGCAAAAACTCTTTTATCGTATTAAGTTCTTTCTCTGACTTTGCACCTTGCAGTAGTTCCGCAAAAATGATTCCAATACAGCACACCCTGTCATTATCTACTAACTCCAGAATGGTAGAGTAGTAAGGTTCCTTTTTCCGAAAAAACTCAATCCATGCCGAAGAATCAATTAAAACCTTATCCAAGCCTTCTGTCCTTATGTCTTAATTCATCGGCAGATATTGTGAATTCCATTTTACCAGCCATGCTTTTAATCTTTCTTTTTTTTTGAGCCCGTATCTCGTCTTTGATGGCCAGTATTACAGCTTCAGTCTTACTTTTTGCCTTTACCTCTAACATAAGTTCTTCCACTAACGAACCAGGCAAGGTTATGGTCGTTCTTGGCATAAATAACCTCCATAAATTAATTACATAAAAATCATACTATTTTTTGTGCTATCTTTTCAATATAATTTTTTGATAGATCCTTCCTCGAGAATTTTCATTTTACCTATTCATTTACTAAGTAAAATGACATATGTTATAGTTGCGTAAATGAATACAGGAAGAAAGTTAACTACACCCCTAGAAGACATATTAATAGCTAAGCTTATAAATAGGATAGAACTGATAGAAGGGGCGATAGCCCTTATTCTTTTTGGCTCAAGGGTTAGTGGATTCTCAAATGAATACAGCGACCTCGATATAGCCCTCATAGTAAAAAGACCTTTACTACACTATCAATTAGATAAGATTAAAAATGAGGTTATGGAAGAAATGGATATAGTGGGAGAGTTAAGGATTGATTTATTTAGCTTTACAGAAGATGAGGTAAAACATCTTCCAATTGGTAAGGAGATAGAAGGAAAGGGGGTTATTTTATGGAAGAAAGATTTGAGTTCGCAAAGGGCTTTGTAGATCTGGCACTCACAGAACTGAAGAGCCTCAAGGGCAACGTTAGAGAATCTATATGGAGAAAAAGTGTATCAAATATCTATTATGTCTTTCTAAATTTGTTCAGAGCTGTCCTTGCAGAGAAAAGTATCTATCCGAAAACCCATGAAGGTGTTGAAAGAATGTTTGCTCTTCATTTTGTAAAAGGAGAGGCTTTTCCAAAGAAAATCTCAGCATATTTTTCAAACTTGATGGCAAGAAGGTCAGAGGCAGATTATAAGTTTTTTATAGATTTTTCAAAAGAGGATGTCCAGGAATATTTAACATGGCTTGAAGAAGCCCTCCCTTACTTCAAGAGTGCAATAGGCGAGGCATGGAATCCTGAGATAGATGAAATTGTTAAAGAAATTACCGAATCTCTTTAGAAGTAAGGAGTTTTTCAGTCTCTACTATAGACCCCTTCGTTCATTGACCAATGGTTCTCACTCACGACCTCTGGCAGAGAAGAGGCATTAGAAACGATAGTTGGAACCCGTTGTCCTGATAAAACTTCGACCTGCTGTCTGAAATAAATATCAACTTTATGATATATTGATTCGTATGATCCCAAGAGTGTACATTGATACATCCGTTATTGGAGGTTGTCTTGACGAAGAATTTATCTCGTGGTCAAGATTACTTTTTGATGAGTTTCGCTCAGGAATCAAAATTGCTGTAATATCGGATCTTACACTTCGGGAGCTTGAAGAGGCACCTCAAGAAGTGAGGCAGATTTTGTTTGAATTGCCTCCAGAATTTATTGAGTACGTTTTCCTAACTGAAGAAGCAATATCGCTAGCCGATACTTATATCAAACACGGTGTTGTTAGTGAAAAATATTTTATTGATGCTCAGCATATTGCAATTGCCACGATTGAACGGGTCGATGTTTTAGTAAGTTGGAATTTTAAACAGATAGTAAATTTAGAACGTATTAGAAAATTCAACGCAGTAAACCTTATGCAGGGGTATCATCTTTTAGAGATAAGGAGTCCGATGGAGGTTTTATATGGAAAAGAGATTTGATTCTGTCAAGTTAATGAGAGAGATAAGACTAAAATTAAGTGAGAAATATTTGAAGGCTCGTGAAACGGAATTGCAAGAGTTAAAAGAAAAGTACGGTCATCTCAAAAAGAAGAAGGTTAGCTTCAAATAATACTTTCAAGGAACCGACCTGTCAAGTCCTAATTCTTCGAAACTTATTCTCACCACTCTCCTTATAAACGTTTATATGCTTTCACTGACAAACTGGCAAAAGGTTGAAATATGATAACAAAAATCCAGGATGAGTTCTTTAATTTATAATTCCCTGTGGCCTGCAGGCTGTCAGGTAAATTGTCATCCCGGACTTGTTTCGGGATCCTGGGGTTTTTATAACTACTTGAAACTTTAAGATTCTGAAACGCCCCATTAAACAAGTTCAGGGCGTGGTTCAGAATGACAAACAACGCCAATTACATATTATCGAACAACCTGCTTGCCGCAGGGTTCTTCATTAAAATGAGAACCAAAGAGCAAGATTAAAGACCTGACCCCCAAACCACTATCG
>JACAEY010000016.1 GCA_013388605.1 Nitrospirota bacterium
GCAGAAGTGTTATGGAGAGATATTAATTTCTTCAGAGATGTTCTTGGAAAAGACCATATCTTTTTTTTACCTGAACCTGATGGAGCTGCTGTTTCAGGAAAGAGGGCAGAGACAATCTCTTCTTTTAAAAGAACTGATTCCATTGCCTGTTCTTTTAAAAGTTTTTTAGAACCAGTTTGGAATCAAGAAGAGCTAACTGAGACAGTTTTAACTCTAAAAAAGGGGATAGAGATCGACAGGTCTGAAATATGCAGAAGGCTTAATGGAATTGGTTACAAAGTAGCCCCTATAGTAACAGAAAAGGGGGAGTATAGCCAGCGCGGCTGGATATTCGATATTTTTCCATCAACATCTGAAGAGCCTTTAAGGGTTGAATTTTTTGGAGATGAAATTGATACGATGAGAACTTTCGATATAGAGACACAGATGTCAAAGGAAGAAGTATCTGAATTTACTATATATCCATCATCAGAACCCTTATCAGGAAAGACAATTCTGGAAATATCATGTAATAGAAAATACTTCTTTTCTGATTCTCTGGCCAGTATGGACAAAGAAAAAATAGCACGTTTAGAAGATGCTATATTTTTCTCAAGGTATTCCTTGAAAGTAGAAGGATACGAAGCAGGTTTTCTCATATTAAAAGGGCTTGGAATAATAGCCGAAGAGAGGAGAAACATAGATGAACTACCAAAGAGGATTAGATTGTTTCAGAAAGATAACAAGATCATTTTTGTATCTTCATCAAGGGGTCAGGCAGAAAGGCTTAAAGAGATACTTAGGGGAGGAGGAATAATTGCACCTTTAATTGAAAGAAATGAACTACTTCATTATGAGGGTAGTGTCTCAATTACTATTGGAAACCTTTCTTCAGGTCTTTTTTATCCCGGTCTCATAATATTGACAGAAAAAGAGATCTTCGGTGAGAGACCTATTTACAGGCCTATAAAAAAATCGAAGGTATCAAAACTACTCATGTCACTTGATGACCTTATGCCTGGTGACTTCGTTGTTCATAAGGAGCACGGTATAGGTAAGTTTCAGGGACTGATCCACCAGAAAGTTGAGGGTGTCGAAGAAGACCTTATTATGCTTGATTATGAAAACGGAAGACTTTATATACCTTTACACGCCATTAATACTATCCACAAATATCATGCTGAAGAAAAGGTTATCCCAAAGATTGACAAATTAGGTGGTAAATCATGGCATAGGACAAAAGAAAGGGTCGCAAAAAAGATAAAGGTGATGGCAGAAAAACTTATAAGACTCTATGCAGAAAGAGAGGTATATAAGGGTTTTTCCTTTAGTGCTGATACAGAGTTGCATAAAGAATTTGATAGTTTCTTTTTTTATGAAGAAACACCTGATCAGTTAGAAGCGATACGAGATATGAAGAAAGATATGGAATCCGAACAGCCAATGGAGAGGCTTATATGCGGTGATGTGGGATATGGAAAGACTGAAGTCGCTATGCGAGGGGCGTTTAAGGCTGTATATGATGGAATGCAGGTGGCAGTTCTTGTTCCTACAACGATTTTATGTGAACAGCACTACAGGACTTTTAAATCAAGATTCTCTGCCTTCCCTGTAAAAATAGATTACATAAGTAGATTCAAATCAAAAAAGGAACAGAAACAGACTCTCAATGCCTTATCGAGGGGTGATATAGATATAATCATAGGGACTCATAGCCTGCTTGCTGAAAATGTGAGGTTTTATAAACTCGGCCTCCTTATTATTGATGAAGAACATAAGTTTGGTGTCAGGCAGAAGGAAAAGATCAAAGAACTTAAGAAAGGGGTTGATGTTCTTATACTAAGTGCTACACCGATACCCAGAACACTCTATATGGCGCTTTCAGATATCAGGGACATGAGTGTAATCGAAACACCTCCTGAGGAAAGACTTGCTGTAAAAAGTGTTGTTTCTGAGTTCAATGAAGGTCTTATAAAAGAAGCTATATGCAGAGAGGTTGAAAGAAATGGTCAAGTGTTTTTTGTGCATAACAGGATAAAGGATATATATAGGATTGCCGACTTTCTGATAAAACTTGTTCCTGAGACAAGAATAGCTGTTGCACATGGACAGATGGATGAAAGAGAACTCGAAAAGATTATGCGGCAGTTTTATAGTAGGGAAATAGATGTACTTGTTTCGACTGCTATTATAGGTTCAGGACTTGATATACCAACAGCGAATACAATTATAGTTAATCGTGCTGATTTGATGGGACTCGCTGAACTATACCAGCTCAGGGGTAGAGTCGGAAGAAGCAATGTGAGGGCTTATTCATATTTCATAATCCCGGGAAAAGATATCATAACGGAAGAGGCTAAAAAGAGATTGCAAGCACTGCAGGAGATGAGTTATCTTGGCGCTGGTTTCAGGCTTGCTATGAAGGACCTCGAGATTAGAGGTGCAGGTAATCTGCTTGGACCAGAGCAATCAGGACATATCCATGCTGTTGGTTTTGATCTTTACATAGAGATGCTTGAAAGGGCTATAGCGGAGCTGAAAGGTATGAGGATAGAAGAGGAGATCGAACCATCAATACATTTAAAAATTAATGCATTTATTCCAGAATGGTATATAGATGATATTACTCTTAGATTGAGTATTTATAGGAGGATTGCGTCAGCCCAAAGCAATGAAGAATTAAATTCACTTGAATTTGAAATCAAAGACAGATTTGGAAAACCTCCTTTAGAGGTAGGAAACCTGTTTGACATTATGAGAATAAAAATGATGGCAAGAGAACTTCTAATAACAGAGATTCATCATTTAAATGGAATGATTCGGATAAAATTTTTGCCTGATACAAAAGTAACACCGCAGGATATTTTTGAATTTCAAAAAAGTAAAGATGGGAGTATAAGGTTTATCCCTGAGGGTTTAGAGATAGATGTCAGAGGACTTCTGTGGGAGGAAGTATTTGAAAAGATTTCTTCTTTTTTTATATTTTTAGAAAATAGAGTTTCAACTATAAAGGCATTTTAGCAGGGTTTACTTATCTGAGATTTTCTGATACTTTTAATAAGTAGTCGTTTTTTTAAAAAGGAGAGACTTATGGGAAAAGGAAAGACAATTATTTTTTGTTTATTCTTTTTTTCTTCCTGTGCTACTGGAGGCATAGAGAATGTGGAAAAGGCTAATGCTCACTACCAATTAGGTGTCTCATATCTAAACGAAAATAAATTCCAGATGGCATATGTTGAATTTCAAAAAGCAATAGAACTCGATCCTAACAATAAAGATGTATTGAATGCACTCGGGATAATCTATTTAAAATTTGATGACCTGCATAAGGCAAGGGATTCATTTTTAAAAGCAGTTACCATAGACCCTAATTTTTCAGAGGCTCATAATAATCTTGGAGGCACTTATGGAAAGATGGGGAAGTGGTCTGAGGCTATTAATTCATTCAAAGCAGCCTTAAAAAATCCTAAATACAGGTCACCTGAGAATGCATATGGCAATTTAGGAAACGCTTATTACAGATTAGGTAGTATTGATGAAGCTTTGGAGGCTCATAAGGAAGCACTCAAACGTTCATCAGGCTATTATCCATCATATTATGGTATGGCACTTTGTTACAATATTAAAGGACAATATGGTGAAGCGTCTATTGCACTTACAAGGGCAATAGAATTTGATCCTCTTTTCGGAGGTGATATGGAAAAGGCATTTAAATTTTTTGAAAATAAAAGGTTGACAGCAAAAGGCGAAGAAGCTAAAGACATTCTCGAGTACCTTGAGATCATGAAATATTAGATAAAAGAATCGGGGCGTAGCGCAGCCTGGTATAGCGCACCTGCCTTGGGAGCAGGGGGTCGGAGGTTCAAATCCTCTCGCCCCGACCAGAAAGTTATTATAAGACACTTTTGTCTTGTATTCGGGGGGATAGAGAAATATAAAAAGGCAAAAGGGATGATTATTAGAAAGGTATAGCAAAAATTCCTTATTGGGAGGGTGAGCATATGAGGACTACCAAGATAAGAGATGAAAAGGCTATTGATTCTTTGATTAATGCCCTGAAGGATCAAGACCCACGAGTCAGGGAGAATGTAGCAGTTGCATTGGGCAAGATAAAGGATGTAAGGGCTGTGGAGCCTTTGATTGCTGCTTTGAAAGATGATGATCCAGATGTGAGATGGAGTGTTGTGTGGGCGCTTGGTGAGATAGGAACACTCGCAATATATCCATTAATAGCAGCTTTGAAGAGTGAAGATTCTCGAATCAGGGAAAATGCTATATGGGCACTGGGTGAGATTGGAATTGCTTCTGTTGAACCACTTATTGAATCCCTGAAGGATGGTGATCCCCGTGTCCGATGGAATGCTGCAGGATCATTAGGAGAGATAAAAGACCTACGTGCTATTGAACCACTAATATCTGCATTAAAAGATGAAAATTCCCGTGTTAGGGAAAATGCTATATGGGCACTCAGGGAAATAGGGAAACCAGCAGTCGAGCCCCTCATAGCTGCCTTAAAGCATGAAGACCAACGCATCAGAGAAAATGCGGTATTTGCAATCAGGGAGATAGGGAAACCAGCAGTCGAGCCATTGATTGCTGCCTTAAAAATGGAGGATGCACGTCTGAGGGAAAATGCGGTTTGGGCACTTGGTGGTATTAAAGATAGTCGTATTATAGAACCACTAATATCTGCTCTTAGGGATGAAAATTTCCGTGTAAAGGAAAGTGTTGTGTGGGCATTGGTTGAGATGAGACCTCAATCAGTTGAGCCTTTAATAAAAGCACTTAAAGATAATGATCCACGTGTCCGTTATAAGGCTGCTGAGATACTTGGAAAGATAAAGGACTCGAGAGCAGTTGATCCTTTAATAGATATGCTGAAAGATGAAGACTCACGAGTTAGAGAACATGCAGTATGGGCTCTTGCAAAGACAGGTAATGCCGCAGTAGAACCGTTAATAAAAAACCTTAATAATGAAAATCCACGTGTGAGGGAAAATGCGGTCTGGGCACTTGGAAAGATAGGTATCCCAGCGATAGAACCTTTAATTTCAACCCTTAAAAATGGTGATTTGCTCTTAAGAGAAAATGCAGTCTGGGCTTTGAGGAAGATAGGGATTCCAGCGGTTGATCCTCTAATAGAAACACTTAGTGATGAAAACCCCCGAGTAAGAGAGAATGCTGTTGAAGCTTTAGGGAAGATAAAAGATCCCCGTGCAGTTGATCCTTTAATCTCTGCACTGAAAGATGAAGACCCTCGTGTAAGAGAAAATGCAGCATGGGCACTTGGAAAGATCGGAGTTTTTGCAGTTACTCCACTTATTAACGCTTTAAATAATGAAGACCCTCTGATACGGGTCAATGTTGTTGCAGCACTTGGTAAGATAAAAGATTCTCGTGCGATTGATCCCCTTATATCTGCTTTACAGGATGCAAACCCCGTTGTAAGGGTAAATGCAGCATGGGCATTGGGAGAGATTACAATGGGTGCCGGTTAGCTATTTAAATTTCTTTCTTGCTCAACCACCATGTATAATATCTTTCACCGAGAAAAATGGTTAAAACAGCAAGTCCGAAGCCGGCTATAACATCAACGACATAATGATACCTGCAGTACACAGTAGAAAATATTAAAGCTGAGACAACAGGCAATAATATCCAGAAAATTATTCTCTTGTACTTAAATGCAAGATAAAGAATTACAAGAGGTATTGCTGTGTGTCCACTCGGGAAGGCATCTCTCTTTATTCCTTCAAGCATATTAAGAACATTCTGTATTGGCTCTGTAATGAAAAGACCATGGAGGTCCTCTTTCTGAAGATGGTCGATTGTAAACCGTGGTCCGATAGCAGGCATTAGTATGTAACCAATAAAAGAAAGATAGAAACAGAGTAAGACCAAAAAAAGGGTTTTATTAAAATTATCCCTCTGTTTTTTAAAGAGTAGTATTGCCCCAAAGCTAACTGGAATGAAATAGTAAGATATATATGCAAGTTGCATAATATCTGTCAAAATTGGGTTCATTATTTTTTCGAGTATAATCGTTGGATGGCCTTTAAAGATAATATAATCGAGCTTTATGAGTATATGATCAATATCTTTTGGGTTTACATAATGTACAAGTTCTCCAAGGCTGTCAAAGATTATCATAATATAGATTGAGGGAAATATGAAGTCATGGAAAATCCCTATGATATTTCCTATGTTTCTAAACCTTATGATTATAAGCTGCATAATAATAAGTGCTATATAGGTTGTTAGAAGAAATGGTGCTTCTGGCACATTTCTATAAGAGAAGATTGTCAGTATTGAAAGGAATAAAAGGAAGATGATTGTTATTGTATCTGCAGGTCTAAGCCCGAAGATTAGCTTACTCATCAAAGCTTGCTCAGGGTCTGCCTTATAGCTTTTTCTTTTTTTGAAAGTCTTCTCGGATTACCTTTCTTTTTGGGTTTTAAATAATCATCCTCATCTTTTTCATATGTGATATTCTCCTCTGTTTGAGACTTACTTATAGCTTTAAGGAAATCTTCAGAAGATATAGGGATAGAGCCTGATGACCATGCATGTGCTATGATATCTCTGTCTGACGTAATAACGATCCATGAACCTCGTTCTGTTGACATTATCCTTTTAATTACTGAATCAGCCCTTTCACCAAGCCTTGAGTATATTACCTTTATTCCTCCAACTATAGATTGATTTTCTTTCAGCCACCCCGTCTTCCAACCGTCAAAAACGACAGTTATGTTATGGCCTTTCTTCTTTTTATATTCAATTAGAGATTCTATTAATAAATTTCTTTCCTTTTCAAGGTCCTTATGGTAAATGCCGATAAGGTTGTATCCATCAATAATAATCGAAGAGATACTAAACCTCCTTTTTGATTCTAATTATTTAATAAAAACTGTTTATTGTCAAGGTTTAAAAGCTATTCATCTTCATCTGTTATAATGTTTTTAATGGATGGTGTTCATTATAAAAAAAGATTCCTCAAAGGAATTTTTGTTGCCTTTCGAATCGTATCTTCGTATGCACTGTTTAATTTATGGAGCTTTGTAACTGCCGGATATAAAAGAGAGAGCAGGCTTAAAGCCCTTCACCGAAAGAACGCGGTCTTCTTTAGAGAAAAGGCACTCGATATGAAAGGCATACTTATAAAAGCAGGTCAGTTCATGAGCTCAAGAGTTGACATTCTTCCCGATGAATATACATCAGAACTATCTCTCCTGCAGGACAGAGTCCCCCCTCATGACTATAAAGGAATAAAGAACAGGATAATAGAAGAGCTTGGTGCACCTCCTGAGGAAATCTTCACGAGATTTAATACTGAGCCCATAGCAGCAGCATCTTTAGGACAGGTGCATGAGGCTATTTTAAAAGATGGTCAAAAAGTAGCAGTAAAGATACAGTATCCTGAGATTGAAAAGGTCATAGAGACAGATATAAAGGCACTTAAGACTATTATAAAATTAATTCGAGGAAGGTTTGGGCGCATTAACTTCGACATGTTACATGAAGAATTTTCCCGTATTTTAAGGGCTGAACTTAATTATATAGAAGAAGGGAAAAATGCAGAAAGGTTCAGTCGGAATTTTGAAGGAGATGAAAGGGTTATTTTTCCAAAAGTCTACTGGGAATATACAACTAAGCATGTCTTGACTCTTGAATTTGTAGAAGGGGTAAAAATCACAGAATGTGACACTCTTAGAAATTCAGGAATTAATACTAAAGAAATAGCTACTCTACTTGGTGAGGTTTACTCACGGATGATATATTTACATGGTTTCTTTCATGGAGACCCCCATCCTGGTAATATACATGTGCAGCCGGGACCAAGACTTGTTTTCGTTGATTTCGGGATAGTTCAGGTTATACCAGAAAGAATAAAGAGAGAATTAAGGAGGTTTGCAAATGCTATTGTAGAAAGAGATGCTGAAGGGGCGGTAGATTCTTTGAGAAGTATGGGTTTTATACTCGAAGGCGCAGATTATAGGTCACTGGTTGACCTTGCTCAGTCTTTAATAGATAAATATAGAGATATAACCCCAATAGAGCTAAAAGAGCTTACTATTGACCATATTTATAAAGAAATTGAAAATATCATAAATATACTTGATTTTATTCAGATACCTAATAATTTTATTCTTCTCGGCAGGACGATAGGAATTTTAAATGGTATATCATCAGGACTAAACCCAGAAGTTAACATCATTGAGATAGGCACACCATTTATAAAAGAGTTCCTTAAAGGTAGTAGAAAAGAACAGCTTGAAACAATTCTGAAAGAACTTAGAGATACAAGTATGAAGCTATGGAGAATACCATCTTTAATGGATGAGTTTTTCCAACATGCAAATAGAGGGGATCTGGTTGTAAGAATGTCACATTCTGATATAGAAAAGACAACTGAACATTTCTCATTTATAACTAAAATAATGATGATGGTTATTCTTACTGTTACTATGGCAGTGGCTGCATTATTCTTTGAGATGATAAACCAGAAAGTCCTTGCATTAGTTACAGCAGGTTCATCTGTTTTGCTTGGGTTATTATCTGTAATAAAATTATTAAGAAAATGATGTTTCCCATTTCTTCAGAGGAAGATCTCCACCTGAGCGAAAATTTATATTATAGAACTTTAGATTCTATAAAAGAAATTTTTGATTCTGATCATATCAAACTTCAGAAGATAAAAATACTTGCACAAAGGATAAAAGAAGGTATTGAAAATATCAGCCCCTTTATACAGCATAGCACAGAAATCATCTGCCCGCGCTGTACAAATATCTGCTGTATCAACAAGCATGGATATTATAGCTATGAAGACCTTATCTATGTTAATGCACTTGGTCTTGAGCCTCCTGGTTATGATTTTACAAGAGATGATTCAGCGCCTTGCCAATTTCTATCTGGAAAAGGATGTATCATGGATCGCTCAATGCGTCCATCAGGCTGCAACTGGTATTTCTGTGAGGACCTTTTAGACTATATGGAGAGAAGGCCAGAGTATGGCTCATTTGACAATGAGCTGAAAGATATTGCTGAACTGTGGTTAGAAATGATGAGTGAGTTTGAGAGAGTGACTTCTATTTATCTACATCAAAGGAGTCCAAAACATTAAAAATCTGATATAATTTTGTAGATATCTCCGATTCCTTCTCTTACTGACAACAGATTACAAGGAATATACCTTTGTCTTCCCTCAATTTGAGCGTGTTGAAATACTTTCCTTTTCACCTATCAGCTCACATGCAAAGCGGTCAGCCTGTCTTTCAAATCTTTTTAAGATATAATTACCCAGAGGGATAAAAGGAAAAGAAATGATACTCCCTATAAAACTTATAATGACAACTCTTGCAAAAAATGTATCCGGTTCAATCTGAAAAAGCTGAATAATATAATCAGGAGATATTTCTGCATATCAATTCATGCTTTTGAGGTAGATTTCAGTGCATTCTGATACAACTTCAAGGCATACTCTTTTGCCATTCTACGAGCACTGAATAACGGCGCCACACTTTTTATTGCCTCTTTCATAACCTTGACCCAACCAACAGGGGTACCATACTCGTCTACCTTGTAATATAAAGGAATAATCTCTTTCTCAAGGATGTCATATATTGCTTCAGCATCCTTTTCCTCTCCAGTCCCTGTAAAAGCCCATCCGTTTTTCTCATTAAACCCTTCTATCCACCATCCATCGAGGATACTGAGTTGAGGAACTCCATTTAATGATGCCTTCATTCCACTTGTTCCACATGCCTCTAAGGGCGGCTTTGGATAATTAAGCCATAAATCAACACCATGAACCATATACTGTGCAATTTGTTCATTATAATTCTCTACAAAGGCAATTCTGCCGCCTAATTCAGGATTAACCGCAAAATTGAATACTCTCTGGAGGATCCTTTTTCCTTCATCATCAGCAGGGTGGGCTTTCCCTGCAAATATGATCTGAACAGGTCGCCAGCGATTATTGAGTATCTTCTTTAAACGTTCAAGATCATGGAAAATAAGGGCAGGTCTCTTGTATGATGTAAAGCGTTTTGCAAACCCTATAGTTAAAGTTAGAGGATCAAGTAATGTTCCGCTTGTTATAACATTTACTGGATTAACTCTGTTTTCAGTCCATCTTTTACGTGCCTGTTCACGAATAAAATTTATAAGTTTTATCTTTAGCCAATAATGTGTTTGCCATAATTCTTTATCAGGTATCACATTAATTAACTCCCATATCTCAGGTTTATCATGTTCTTCCAGCCAGTTAGTTCCAAGGTACTTGTTGAAAAGAAGCTGGATCTTAGGTTCTATCCAGGTAGGCACATGTATCCCGTTTGTTATATAAGTAATAGGACAATCTTCTTCTTTCCCATCAGTCCAGAGATGTTGCCACATTTGACAAGTTACCTCTCTGTGCTTCTTACTAACACTGTTAGAAAAGTTAGTTATTTTTAGTGCAAAGGCTGTCATATTGAATCCAGCTCCTGGGTTTTTCGGGTCTATCCCCATATACAGGAATTCATCGCGAGTCAGACCAAGGCAAGAATAGCAATGCCTGAAATATTTATCTATTAAACTGAATGGAAAAATGTCATGTCCTGCTGGTACAGGTGTATGAGTGGTGAAAATGGTTGTAGCTCGCACTTGCTCGACTGCATCTCTGAATTTCATTCCTTGCTCGATCTTTTCTCTTATCCTTTCGAGGATTACAAAGGCAGGATGCCCTTCGTTCAGATGAATCACGGAGTGTTTGATTCCGAGCGCACTTAATACTGCGATGCCACCTATGCCAAGCACTATCTCCTGACGAAGACGTTGTTCAATATCGCCAGTATAGAGATGAAGAGCTACGGTTCTGTTCCAAGGATTGTTCATCTCTATGTCTGTATCCATAAGGTATAAAGGAACCCTACCAATATCTACTTTCCATACAGCTGCATACAAGGGGGGGTCCATAAAAGGAACCTTGACAACAAGCTGTTCTCCTTTTTCGGTCATTACCCGTCTTATAGGAGATGAATCTCTGTCGAGGATTTCATCAACATCTTCTTGCCATCCATCAATTCTGAGCTTCTGGCGTAAATATCCTTCAGGATACATGAATCCTATAGCAACCATAGGTATGCCGAGGTCACTGCACTCCTTAATGTGATCGCCTGCCAAAAAACCTAAGCCTCCTGCATAAAATGGCATAGAGTGGTGAAGACCATATTCTGTGGAAAAATAGGCGATCGGGTTACATTCAGAAATAGGGATGTTTTCTAAGAACCAGCATTTTTTTGATTCCATATATTCATGAAATTTATTTATGACAAAAGAATAATGATTAAGATATTCAGAGTTGCTTGCAGCAGATTCAAGTATTTCTTCAGGTAAATCCTTTAGCATCTTAACTGGATTATGTCCGCTTTCCTTCCATGCAACCCTATCTATCATCTTGAATACCATTCTGGCCTCAGGATGCCAGCTCCACCAGAGGTTATATGCCAGTTTCACTATATTTGATATATTTTCAGGAATCTTGGGAAAACCATCTTTAATTTTATCCATAACTTTAAAACCTCAATTTTGTGATGTTCCTGTTCTTTGAAAAAAATGAAATTTATAGAAATTTAGTTACGGTAGATAAGATATTGTAATCTTTAGAACTTTTTCTCTTCCATTTCTTATTATCCCTATGTCTACAGTCTTACCAATTGGTGTATCTGCCACTATTCTAGGAAGCTCAGTCATATCCTTAATTTTTTTGCTATCAAATGATATGATGATATCTCCTCTTTTCAATCCAGCATTATCTGCAGGACCACCAGGAACAATGTCCGCCACCAATGC
>JACAEY010000038.1 GCA_013388605.1 Nitrospirota bacterium
CGCACGTCTTGTCTTTATGTTTACGATATCGCGAAAATTCCATGAAACAACTGCGTCCACACCATTAACAGTAGCAACCGCAAGATGTCGTAAATCCAATCTGGCTCTCTCGCGAATGAAACCCTCTCTGTCATAGATTTCTAAAAGGTCAGCAGAAATTTCATTTTCAGTAATTATTAGAAAAGGCACATTACGTCTTTTTAAATATTCTTTCCCTTAGCTCTTCAGGACTTCGTTCTATTTCCTCAAGAACTATGTTTGAAATAACTCCTGTGTGTTTGCCCTCGATGATTGAATCAAACAGGAGGTGAGTTCATACTCTCGGTATTAATTTTTTATACTGTTATTTTGACTCTCTC
This sequence comes from Nitrospirota bacterium, assembly GCA_013388605.1. Classification (GTDB taxonomy): domain Bacteria; phylum Nitrospirota; class Thermodesulfovibrionia; order Thermodesulfovibrionales; family SM23-35; genus JACAEY01. Next base: position 360 of record JACAEY010000038.1, read on the forward strand.
AGTAACCTCACTAACTTTTATCTTTACTGTCTCTTTTATTCTTCTATCCTTAATCTCAACAAATCCTTCTCTGAGATTTTTCTCGCCAATTATAATATGTATAGGGATTCCTATCAAATCAGCATCCTTGAATTTCACACCAGCCCTCTCTTCTCTGTCATCGATTAAAACATCAATACCCTCTTTTAATAAATCATTATAGAGTTGATCAGAGACCTCAACTGTTTTTGAGTCTTTCATATTCAAAGGAAGTATCTCTACATCAAAAGGAGCAATACTTTTGGGCCAGATTATACCGTCTTTATCATTATTCTGTTCTATTACTGCTGCTGCAATTCTTGCAGGACCGATGCCATAACTTCCCATGATAATGGGTCTTTCCTTTCCGTTTTTATCAAGATAAAAAGCCTTCATCGGGAGTGAATACTTTGTGTCGAGCATGAAGATATTTCCAATCTCAATTACTTTTTCTATTCTTAAGGGCGATTTACATCTGGTGCAGAAATCCCCTTCTTTAGCAACATGGATGTCAAACCATTCTGCAACAAAGTCCTTATCAGGTTTTATTCCTTTAACATGATAATGGGGTTTATTTGCACCACTTATATAAACGCCTTCTTTCAAACATGAATCAGCAATTATTCTGATTTTGTGGTTCATTGGTCCTATAAATCCTGCCTCAATGCCGAGTATATCTTTTACCTCTTCCTTATGTGCTGTTCTGTGTTTTCCTATAATCTTTGTAAGCTTTTTTTCGTGCAATTCCTGGTCTCCTCTGACAAGTGCAAGTACAGGAATCTCTCCACTAATTAGAAGGATGCTTTTAATGAAATATTTAGAATCAATTTTCAGAAAATCTGATACCTCTTGAACAGTTCTTTTATCAGGTGTATATACTTCTTCGAGTAACCAGTTTTTTTCATCTATGCCTTCAGGTATAGAGCAGGCAAGTTCAACATTCGCAGAATATCCACATTTATCACATATTGCAACCTCATCTTCTCCTGATTGACTCGGTGCCATAAATTCATGAGACCTTGCTCCACCCATCATCCCTGGGTCAGATTCTACCATGTAATACTTAAGACCGCATCTTGTGAAGATTTTATGGTAAGCATCAGCATGAAGCTCGTAGCTCTTTTGAAGTCCTTCTTCATCAGCATCAAGACTATAACTGTCCTTCATTAAAAATTCTCTTGTTCTTAATACACCACTTTTTGGTCTTGCTTCATCCCTCAGTTTTATCTGTATCTGATACCATATCTGAGGTAACTCTTTATAAGAACGTATTTCTTTTGAGGCAAGCCATGCGATAATTTCTTCATGCGTCATACCAAGACACATATCCCTTCCACCTCTGTCTTTCAACCTAAACATCTCATCTCCAATCTCATACCATCTTCCTGTCTCCTGCCACACTTCTGAGGGATGGAGTGCTGGCATAGTAATTTCCTGTGCACCTATCGCATTCATCTCTTCACGTATAATCTTATTTATCTTTTCGATGACTTTAAGTCCAAGTGGAAGATAAATGTATAACCCTGCTGCAAGCTGTCTGATATATCCAGCTCTGAGCATCAATATATGGCTTATTGCTTCTGCCTCTGCAGGTGTTTCCTTTAATGTCGGTATTAAAATCTTAGAGTAACGCATATTTCATCCACATCACTCTTCCCAGAAAGGATATATGAGCGTAATTTAGATATCATACTTTAACAGAAAAGAAAGGGGTCTGCCATACAATTATCCTGTAGATTCATTGTGTTTATGACATTGTGTTTATGAGGTATCCAGCCATAGAGTCTATCTTATTTTAGACAAGCATAATCTAATATAGAAAAATTTGTTATAAAAGTGGTAAATTAATTCACTAATTAGAGGTAAATAAAATTATGCAGAGAATTCCTATTACTCCAGAAGGCTATCAGAAACTCCAGGAGGAGCTTGACAGACTTCTAAAGATTGAAAGGCCTAAGAACATAAAGGCGATATCAGAGGCTCGCGCACACGGTGACCTTTGGGAGAATGCAGAATATCATGCTGCAAAAGAGAGACAGTCTTTTATTGAGGGAAGGATACAGGAGCTTCAGGCAAAACTTGCAATGGCGCAGGTAATAGACCCTTCTAAGATAAATCAGTCAGTGGTTGCATTTGGTGCAAAGGTCAAGGTGTTAGATACAGAAACGAATGAAGAGAGTATATTTATACTTGTTGGTCCTGATGAGGCAGATGTTAAAAATAACAGGATTTCCATAAAATCTCCTGTTGGAAGAGCTTTGCTCGGTAAGAAAGCCGGTGACACAGTCATAATTAAAGCACCTGCAAGAACGATGGAGTATGAGATATTAGAGATTAATTTTGAGTAGGTTCTTCAAAGCAGAAATAGTCAGTAACCTTTCTTTAAACAGCAAAACCAATCTTTTAACAGTAAAGCCCTTAGAAAAAATATTAAATCCCCATCCAGGACAGTTCTATATGATAAAGGTAAGTAATTCAAAAGACCCTTTACTTTCAAGACCTTTCAGCTTTTTCAGGGAATCACCTGAAGGAATACAATTTTTATTTGAGATAAGAGGTAAAGGCACATTAATGATGAAAGGTTTTGAAATTGGGGAAATAATAAATCTTCTTGGCCCTCTTGGAAAGGGATATCCAGCATTAAAAGAGAATAAGATACCTTTGCTTATTTCAGGCGGTATAGGAATAGCATCAATCTATTCTCTGGCTGAGGAGTTCGGGAAAAAGTCAATCTTGTTTTATGGAGCAAAAAGTAGTGAGAGTCTTTTAATGATTGATGAATTAAAGGGATTGGTTAATGAATTGATTATAGGTACAGATGATGGATCTGTTGGGAAAAAGGGAACCGTTGTTGATGTATTAAATGATTTCTTAATGCAGACTAATGCTAAAGCCTGTGACTACACAATTTATGGATGTGGTCCAAAACCAATGCTCAAGGCAATATCAGAGGTTGCCTTTGAAAAAAAAATGGAAGGTTATGTTTCTGTAGAGGAGAATATGGCATGCGGAGTTGGTGCATGTCTTGCATGTGCAATTAAAGTCAAAAGACCCCCCTTTAATTCCCCCCTTACTAAGGGGGGATACAGAGGGGTAAATGAGGAGCGTGGGAGGATTACAAACTCTGAACCTATATATAAGTTGGTCTGTAGAGATGGTCCTGTATTTCCATTGGAGGAGATTGTGTGGTGATATGGATCTAACTGTAAATATAGGTCACCTTAAACTTAAGAACCCTGTTATGACAGCTTCAGGAACCTTCGGGTACGGTGAGGAATATTCTGAATTTGTTGACCTGAACAGACTTGGTGCTGTTATTGTTAAAGGAATATCACTGAAACCAATGGAAGGAAATCCTCCTCCCCGAATATGTGAGACACCATGTGGAATGTTAAATGCCATAGGGCTACAGAACGTTGGGTTAAAGAGGTTTTTAAAAGAGAAATTACCATATTTAAAAAAATACAATACAGGAATAATTGTTAATATCTTAGGGAACTCTATCCAGGAATACATTAAACTTTCAAAGGCGCTTGATGATGCTGGTGTTGATGGCATAGAGCTGAATGTATCATGTCCTAATGTTAAAAAAGGTGGTATTATTTTTGGAACAGATAAGAAGACACTTGCAAGGCTTGTTTCAAAAGTGCGTAATTCAGTAAAGAGCGCTATTCTTATAACAAAATTGCCACCGAATGTTTCGAGTATTCAGGAATTCTCAAAGATAGCTGAAGAGTCTGGTAGTAATGCTATATCTCTAATTAACACTATACCAGCGATAGCTATTGATATAGAGACAGGAAGACCACGGCTTGCTAATGTCATAGGCGGGTTGTCAGGTCCGGCAATCAAACCTATTGCTATAAGGATAGTATGGGAGAGTTACAATGCAGTTAAAATTCCGATAATTGGCATAGGTGGAATCATGAATGCCGCTGATGCTATTGAGTTTATGTTTGCAGGCGCAAGTGCCGTTGCAATTGGAACTGCCAACTTTGTGAACCCAATGTCAACAATAGAAGTGATTGAAGGGATTGAAGAGTATTTAAAGAGGAAAAAAATAGAAGACATAAAAGAAATCATAGGTGGTTTAGATGCTACCAAATCCAATAATTACTCTCACAACCGACTTTGGTTATAAAGATCCCTTTGTTGGAATAATGAAAGGGGTGATATTAGGTATAAATCCTTTTGCAAAGATTGTTGATATCACACATGGAATATCCCCTCAGAATATTCTTGAGGCTGCTATTACAATCGAGATGAGCTTTAAATCTTTCCCGGGCAAAACTATACATATTGTTGTTGTTGACCCTGGTGTTGGTTCTGCTCGAAGACCTATACTTGTAACAACAAGCCATTACTATTTTATAGGTCCTGATAATGGAGTTTTTTCACAGATTTATAAGTTAAAGGATGAGACTATTACAGTTATCCAATTAACATCTGACCATTATTTTCTACCAAATAGGAGCACTACTTTTCATGGAAGGGATATTTTTGCACCTGTAGCAGGATGGCTTTCAAAGGGTATTGATTCATCAAAATTCGGAGAGAAAATTAGCGATTATAGAACGATTTCCATTCCAGCTCCTGTAATTTCTGATGAAAATGTTATTGAAGGTGAAGTTATTTATACAGACTGTTTTGGAAATGTAACAACGAATATAAAGGCTGAGCTGGTAGATGAAATATTAAGAAAAAAGATTACCGGAAGACACAAAGTTCTTTTTAGGGGAAGAGAGGCGCCATTTAAGAGCCATTATGCAGAGGCTGATGACGAAGGACTATATTCGTTAATTAATAGTTTTGGGTATCTTGAGCTTTTTGTTAAAAACGGTAGTGCTTCATCTAAGTTTGATATTATAGTTGGTGAAAAGGTTAAATTAATTCTGAATTAATTGGTGTATAATTTTTTCTATGCTTCTCGTTGCACTAACAGGCAATTATGGTATGGGCAAGAGTACGGTTCTTTCAATGTTTAGAAACCTTGGTGCTTCTACTATTGATACAGACAGAGTTGTTGACTCTCTTCTTACAGAAAAGAGAGTTCTTATAAAGATAAAAAAACTTCTGGGTAATGAAGTATTTTACAAAGATGGTAGTCTTAATAAAAAGAAGGTTGCTAAACTCATTTTTAAGGATAATAATCTCAGGAGATCACTCGAGGATATTCTTCATCCTCTTGTATTCGAAAGAATAAAGGATTTTACTGATAAAATAACAAAGGATGAAAAAATTATTATTGTCGCAGTCCCTCTTGTTTATGAGCGGGGCTATGAAAACAGGTTTGACAAGATAGTTGTTGTTCATACAGACTTAGAAGTTGCAATAAACCGTCTTGAAAATAGCGGGATAGCAAAGAAGGATGCCCTATTAAGATTGAAGGCACAACTTCCTATAGAAGAAAAGATGAAGAGGGCTGATTTTTTAATAGACAATAATGGCTCTCTCTTGGAGACTGTAAAACAGGTCAAAAAAATCTTTAAGAAACTTACTAAGTAGATAGTTAAATATGGAGCTGATTAAGGGAATTGAATCATTGAAAGAAACTTATCCGAATACTGTTGTAACGATTGGTAATTTTGATGGTCTGCACCTCGGGCATCAAAAAATACTAAAAGAGGTAATAAAACTATCTGAAGAACTAAAAGGTACTTCTATAGTTGTCACTTTTGATCCCCATCCAGTAAAGGTTCTTGCTCCAGATAAAGAAATAAAACTTCTTACAACTCTCAAAGAAAGGTCAAGATTAATGGAGGCATTTGGAATAAAGGTTTTACTCTGTATAAATTTTAATAAAGAATTTTCAAATCTACTTCCAGATGATTTTATAGAAGGTATCCTTGTAAAAAAATTGCATATAATAAAAGTAATTGTTGGACACAATTATGCCTTTGGTAAGGAAAGGAAGGGGACAACAGAACTTCTCAGGAGAAGGGGCAGGAAATTTGGATTCGGTGTAAAGGTAGTGAGGAATGCAAAGGTTGATGGTGAGGTTGTCAGCAGTAGCAAAATCAGGAACCATTTGTTAAAAGGAAAGGTATATGAAGCAGCAAACCTCCTCGGAAGGGCTTATTCTATAGAGGGTAATGTAGTAAAAGGCACAGGGAGGGGCGGCAGTATTTTGCATATTCCAACAGCAAATATAACTACCCCAAATGAACTTGTTCCAAAAGAAGGGGTATATGCTGTGATGGTTGGGTTTAAAGACAAATTTTATGAAGGGGTTGCCAATATTGGGGGTAAGCCAACTTTTGGTGATTCTCAAACAAGTTATGAGGTGCATTTACTTAATTTTTCCCGTAACCTTCTCGGAGAGCATTTGAGGATTTACTTTATAGATTGGATAAGAAACCAGAGGTTCTTTCCTGATGCAATGAATCTTGAGAAACAGATAAGGGAAGATATAGGGCTTGCTAAAGAAATACTGAGTATGAAAAGACCTAAGTTGATATAGGGTCTACATCCACTTTGATTTTCAGGTCTTTAGAATATTTGAACATCTCTATAATATCATTTGCAATAGTATGAAGGGTTCCACGGACAGAAGATTTCATAAGTAGTTTGTGCTCGAACCATCCTTTCGTATTTTTTGATATAGAGGGACCAAGTATTTCGACTTTATCATCTATTCTTTTTATATCCATTTTTTTGTTTATAATCTCTGACATTTTCATAGATATATCTTTTTTACTTATAAATTTCATAAGTAAAAGTTTTGAATATGGTGGATAATTTAAGGGTTTACGCCTGATAAGTTCCTCTTTAATGAAGCTGTTATAGTCATGTTTTTTTATGCATTTGTAAATGTAATGGGATGGTATATTTGTCTGTATGAATACCTCCCCCTGTGGCTCAATTTTATCCATTATGGATGAGATATCATGATATAACTTCTCGGTAGATCTGAAATCAGGGAGATTCATAAAAAGGTCTGTGTTCAGAATAGCCGCCATAGAGAATTTTCCTGTTCCTTGATCCGATTGAAGACGGAGCCTTCCTGTTATGAGTTTTGTCCCGATTATTATCCTGAAGTCATCTCTATATGAAGTATCAATTATTCCTTTCATTTCCGATTTCTTCCGGGATATGTCACTATCGACCCTGAGAGTCTTTATCCTGATAAGGCTTTCTATATCTTCCTGAACTCTCTGTGTGCCAGCGCCGTGTAACTCTAAATGGTAGCCTTTACATCTCGAGCACATCTCAGACACACTTGATATATATCCGCAGTAATGACATTTTAATGAAGCATCCTGTTTATGAAAGATAAGTGGTATCTTGCAACGAGGACATTCCTCTATATAATTACATTCTGAGCACTGAATGAGTGTAGAATATCCTCTTCTATTTATCAAAAACATCACTTTTTTATTTTTTTGAATATATCTCTTTGAGGCATCGATTACTGTTTTGGAAAGATATGGCCTGAGGAGTTTTTCGTGTTTCATATCTAAGATTCTTACCCTCGTTTTTCTCATATGCTCATCTGGTCTTATCAGTGTATATTTGCCTATTTTGGAATTATAAAAAGATTCAACAGAAGGAGTAATAGAAGAGAGGAGTACTGTTGATTTTTCAAGAAAACCCCTCATAACTGCAACATCCCTTCCGCTGTAACAAAGTCTACCCTTCTGTTTGTAAGAACTGCTATGTTCTTGTAGCACTGCAATAAAAGATACATTTTTAATTGGGGCAAATATAGCAGACCTTGTTCCAATAATAATATCAGATATTCCGGAGATTATTTTCTGTATTTCTTCAGTCCTTCTTCCTTTGCTCAGACCACTGTGAAAAACAGATACTCTATCACCAAAATACCTATATAAAAGGTTATAAAAGTAATCAACTTGTGAGACCTCTGGAATTAGGATAATTGCATTGTTTATATTTAAAAGGACTTTTATTACAAAGGAATGCTCATAAATAGAAGAGGGTGCATGAAGGAGAAACGTTCTATATGATTCTTTTTTTATCGAGTCAATAAGAATAGATATAATCTTGTTATTGATATTATTTAAGGAATGCCCTAACCATTCTTTGACCTCTCCATATCCTCTCTCGGAATTATTCTTCCTCTGTTTAACCTTTGTAAATACCTCTTTAGGGATTATGTTTTTCAGAACAATGCCTTTTTCTGTTAGATAATATTCCGACATCCATTTCAAAAGATTAATCATGGTATTGTTTAATTTGGGTAAGTCAGTATGAATCCTCTCAATATCTTTTATAGTTCCTGGAGGAGCTTCTGTGGATGTTCTTATAATAACCCCTTTTGCAATCTTTTTTTTAATAGGTGCACTTACAATCACACCTATATCTACAAATTTTAAAAGCTCTTCAGGACATCTATATAAAAGAGGATTAAGGTTTATAGGAAAGAGAACCTCAAAAAACTCCATTGAGAATTTTATCATATTGTTATAGAATTTCTCTTTATGCAATAATTAAGCATGAACAGAAAAATAATAATTTTGTTGATTTTATCCTGTTTAATAATGTCATGTGCTACAAAAAAGCTTCAGGCTGTAGAAGAGAAGCAAATACCTCCTCAGGAAGCCTATTATTTTTTTCTACTTGGTGATAATGCTGAAAGGGAAGGTAGATGGGAAGATGCATTTAAATATTATAATAATGCTCTTGAATTTGACCCCTCTTCAGAATTTCTGAAAACACGGATAGGATATGTTCTTCTTAAGAATGGAAAAGTAACAGAAGCGATATCTGTTATTGAAGAGGTTGTTAAAGAAGATCCTGAATATATTCCAGGTCTTATGCTCCTTGGTGAGCTTTACAATAGTCAGAGAAGGTCAGAAGATGCAATAAAGGTATATGAAAAGGTTCTTAAAATCCAGGGGGATAATCACGGAGCTGCTCTTTTGTTGATTTCGCTTTATGCAAATAGACAGGAATATGATAAGGCTATTGAGATTCTTGAAAGGCTTGTCAAAAAAAATCCTGATGATATTATGGCTATTTATTATCTCGGTTCAGTATTTTTAGAAAAAGGAGATAGTGATAAAGCCTCAGAATATTTCAAGAGGGCAATAGAGCAGAGACCAAATTTTGATGCTGCATATTTTTATTTAGGGTTCATCAGCGAGTCCAAGGGTGATCTGAAAGAGGCAGAGGAATTTTACAATAAGACGGTTACTATAAACCCATATAATATACAGGCAAGAGATAGACTGGCAAGAATTTATATAAGACAGAAGACGGTAGATAAGGCAATAAAACAGTTTGAAGAAATGAGAGACCAGATACCTGCAGATATTGATATTCATGCGAAACTCGGAATACTCTATCTCGATGATAAACAGTATGATAAGGCAATAGAGGAGTTCAGGATAGTTCTTGAGGCAAAACCTTCAAATACATCAATAAGATATTATCTTGCTCTATGTCTTGATGAGATAGGAAGGGATGAGGAGGCTATATCTGAATTAAAAAAGATAATTCTCCGTGAGCCGAAAAATCTGGATGCTTTTCTTTTGCTTGGATATCTATATTCAAAATTGAAGAGAGATGATGATGCAATTTCTATTTATGAGGAGGTATTGAACTTTGAAAAAGGTAAGGCAGAAGTTTATTTATATCTTGCAATAACATGCCTTCAGAAAAAGGACTACATGAAAGCAGAAACTGTTCTTAAAGAAGGGCTCAGTCTTTTCCGGGATAATGACGAGTTGAACTTTAATTTTGCTATTGTAATGGATAAAACAAACAGATATGATGAGATGGTGAAATATTTGAAGAAGGCGATAGAGATTAATCCGAAACATGCAGATGCACTTAATTATCTTGGTTATAGTTATGCGGATAGGGGCATAAACCTTGATGAGGCACAGTTGTTGATAAATAAAGCTCTTGAGCTTAAGCCTGATAATGGGTATATAATTGACAGCCTTGGATGGGTTTACTTCAAATTGGGGAAATATGATGAAGCCCTGAAGGCCCTTCTAAAGGCAGCGGAGATTGTTAAAGATGACCCTATTATATTTGAACACCTGGGAGATGTTTATTACACTAAGGGTATTACAGAGAAAGCCGGTGAGTTCTGGGAAAAGGCCATAGGATTTCATGAAAAAGAAGAAGGGCTTAAAGAAAGGGTAGAAAAGAAGATTCAAGATTTAAAATTTAAAATTCAAAATTGATAAAAAGCTCTTCTCTGATCAACAATTACTCATCAATTACCTTAAAAGCACCAGCAAAGATAAACTGGTTTCTGACTGTTCTAAGGAAGAGAAAAGACGGATTTCATGATATTGAAACCCTGATGCAGTGCATAGGTCTATATGATATTATCCATTTTAACAATTCAGATAAAATAGAGGTTGTATGTGACTTAAACATCCCACTCCAGGATAATCTTGTTTTTAAGGCAGCCTCTCTCTTAAAGGGATATGCTTCTTATAAAAAGGGTGTGAGAATAACCTTAAGAAAAAATATACCTATAAGTGCAGGTCTTGGAGGTGGAAGTAGCGATGCAGCTTATACACTCTCAGGACTGAATAAATTTTGGGGGTTAGGTTTAACTAAAGATGAGCTAATGAAATTGGGGCTTGAGATAGGTTCTGATGTTCCTTTTTTCCTTGAGAGTGATATATTTGCTTTTGTAGAGGGTAGGGGTGAAAAAATAACCCCTCTTCATATTAGAGCAGATATTATTTTTCTTATTGTAAAACCTTCCATAGCTATTTCTACACATTGGGTTTATAAGAATATTGTAAGGTTGACAAATAGGACTGTTGATATTAAACTTTTTTGTCAGACACTTAATAATAAAGATTTTATATCTCTCGGTGAAATGCTTATAAATGACCTCGAGAGTGTTGTTGTAAAAACATATCCAGTAGTGAAAGAAATCAAAGAAAAGTTATTAGAAAAAGGTGCTTTAATATCTGCGATGAGTGGAAGCGGACCTACTGTTTTTGGAGTTTTTGAGTCTGTGGAAAAGGCTTCAAGTGCTTCAATGGCTTTTAGGGATTGCTGGACAGCAGTTGTTCATAGTCCGCCGAAACTGGATTAATAGATCTGGGGCGTAGACAAATGGCAAGTCAGGAGACTTTGGATCTCCCATTTAGAGGTTCGAATCCTCTCGCCCCAGTGAGATACTAAACTCATAATGCTTAAATCTATTTTTGAAGGGGGTTATAATGCCAGAGGGGATAAAACTGTTTACAGGTAATGCGCATAGGGAGCTTGCAAAGGATGTTGCTAAATATCTTGGCATACCTGTTGGTGATGCCACTGTCACGAAGTTCAGTGACGGAGAAATAATGGTTAGAATCAATGAAAATGTTAGAGGTACGGATGTGTTTGTTATACAGCCTACCTGTATGCCTGTAAATCGTAATATTATGGAACTTCTCTTGATGGTAGATGCGCTTAAAAGAGCATCAGCAAGAAGAATTACAGCTGTTATTCCTTATTATGGTTATGCAAGGCAGGACAGAAAGGTTCAACCAAGAGTCCCTATATCTGCAAAACTCGTTGCTGACCTGATAACTGCGGCTGGAACAAGTAGGGTTCTAACTGTGGATCTACACGCAGCGCAGATACAGGGATTTTTCAATATACCTGTTGACAATCTATATGCTACACCTGTTCTCCTTGACTATATAAAGAGCAATTATACCCATGAAGAACTTGTTATTGTATCCCCTGATGCAGGTGGAGTTGAGAGGGCTAGGTCTTTTGCAAAAAGACTTCAATGTTCAATAGCAATAATAGATAAAAGGCGAGAAGCAGTGAATATATCTGAAGTAATGAATGTAATAGGTGATGTAGAAAAGAAAGATACACTAATACTCGATGATATGATAGATACAGGAGGCACAACAACCCAAGCTGCAGGAGCATTAAAAGAAAAAGGTGCAAGGCGTGTTATCGCAGCATGTACACATGCTGTTCTTTCTGGTTCAGCAGTTGATAAAATAAATAAATCTGCAATAGAAGAACTGATTGTCACTAACACAATACCCTTTGATAGCAAGAAAGAGCAGTGCAAGAAACTTACTGTTTTAAGTATAGCCTCTCTTTTAGGAGAGGCTATTAAGAGGATTCACGAAGAGTCTTCAATAAGTTCCCTTTTTATCTAAATGGTAATTTTAGGGCATTACTGTCCAAAATATTTTGAAGAGTGGGGACAGATATGATTTTAGGGTATAATTTATTCTTGAAAAAATAATAGATATTCATAGAGAAAATTTTAGATAATCAGGAGGAGAAATGGAAAGGATGACTATTAGTGCAGAGAAAAGGGTAGAGGTTGGGAAAGGAGCCGCGCGCTCCCTTAGAAGGAAGGATATGATTCCCGGTGTAATATATAGGGGTGGAGATTCTCAACCAATTAAATTTTCTAAGAAAGAGTTATTAAAGTTTATAAACTCAACTGCAGGACAGCAGGTTATGGTTAATCTCCAGTTTGGAGATGGAACGAGTAAGTTAGCTTTGATGAAAGATTATCAGGTTGACCCCGAAAAAGAGAATCTGCTCCATGTAGATTTTTTTGAAGTCTCTTTAACTGAGAAAGTAAAAGTTTCCGTTCATGTGAGTATTATTGGTGAACCGATTGGTGTTAAGAGAGATGGCGGAATTTTACAACACCTTCTTAGAGAGATTGAGGTGGAATGCCTCCCAGACAGAATACCCTCACATATTAAATTGGATATATCAAATCTTGAGATAGGTCAATCTCTTCATGTAGGGGATATAAAGCTTGAGGAAGGAATAAGGGTTCTTACTGATCCAGATGAGGTAATTGTAAATATTATCGCTCCTACTGTTGAAGAGGTTGCAGCCCCTGCAGAGGCTGTAGCTGCACCAGAAATCACTGAGCCAGAGGTGATAAAGAAAGGAAAGAAAGAGGAAGAGGAGGAAGAGAAATAAAATAAAGAGATGTGGGTTGTCTTTGGGCTCGGAAACCCTGGCAAAAAATATTTAAGGACAAGACATAACATAGGGTTTATGGTTGTTGAAGAGGTTGCTAAAAAATATCATGTAGATTTAAAGAAAAAGGAAAAATACAGAATAGGAAAAGGTTTTATAGATGGACATGAAGTCATTCTTATAGAACCCCTCCTTTATATGAACAGGAGTGGGAGTGTTGTAAAAGAAATATTGGACAAATTCAATATACCTCTTGAAAGAATCCTTGTAATTTATGATGATCTCGATATGGATACTGGAAGGCTTAGAATCAGAAACAAAGGTTCATCAGGAGGACATAAGGGAATAGAATCAATAATAGATAGCATATCTTCTAAGGATTTTTTGAGGTTGAAGATAGGTATAGGTAGAGACAGGGATATCAAGCCTGAGGATTATGTTTTAAGGAAGTTTAAAAGGGATGAGGTTTCTGTTATCAAAAGAGCAATGGAGAAGGCATCAGAAGCTCTCGTTTCAATTCTTACTGAAGGGGTGGAAAGGGCTATGAATAGATTCAATACAAACTGAGGAAGAGATGAGAGATATGCTTGGCAGAGAAGAGGTGATCAGTGTAGAAAAAGCCAAGGAGCTTATTTTAAAACACCTTTTGCCCAAGACACTACCAGAGAAGAATTTAAAGATAGAAGAATGTTATGGATTGATTGTATCAAGAGATATTTTTTCTCCTGAAGATCTGCCAGAATTTTCAAAGTCGACTGTTGATGGGTTTGCTGTATCTGCATCTGATACCTTTGGAGCTACTGAGGGGATGCCTGCTTACATAAATGTTATTCATGAAGTATTAATGGGACAAGAACCTCATTTCGAACTTAGTAAGGGTCATGCTGCTAAAATTCTAACTGGTGGTATGTTACCAAAGGGTGCTGATGCAGTTGTAATGCTTGAACATACGCAACAGGTAGATAAAGGAATAATAGAAGTCGTAAAACCTGTTGCACCTGGAGAAAACGTTATACAAGCAGGAGAAGACGTAAAGAGGGGCGATTTAATATTGAAAAAGGGTCATAAAATAAGACCCCAGGATGTAGGAGTGCTTGCTGGTCTTGGTATCATTGATGTCTGGGTATATGAAAGACCCAAGGTCTCAATAATTTCAACTGGAGATGAGATAGTACCACCTGACAGGCATGTTAAATTAGGACAGGTTAGAGATATAAATTCTTATAATCTTGCGAGTCTTATTATTGATGCAGGGGCTAATCCTGTTAGAAAAGGGATATTCAATGATGAATTTGAGGTCATTAGAGATGTTGTTGAAAGATCTTTGAAGGATTCAGATATGGTTCTTATTTCTGGTGGGAGTTCTGTTGGTGCAAGAGATGTAACCGCAAGTGTGATAGATGATCTTGGAAAACCAGGAGTATTGTTCCATGGTGTTTCATTGAAGCCGGGTAAACCAACGATAGGGGGCATTGTTAATAATATTCCTGTATTTGGTCTCCCAGGACATCCTGCAGCAGTATCGGTCTGTTTTGAGGTGTTTGTCAGACCAGTTTTAAGAATCCTTTCAGGTTTCTGTGAAAATAGATTCAGGATAGAAAAGCGGATAATAAAAGCGAAGATTGCAAAAAATATATCCTCCAGTCCTGGAAGAGAAGAACATATCGGAGTCTATCTTGAGGAAAGGGAAGGGGAGATATGGGCTGTGCCTTTATTGGGAAAGTCAAGTCTTATTACCACATTGATCAAAGCAGATGGAACAGCAGTTATACCTTTGAGAAAACTCGGTGTAGAAAAAGGGGAGATTGTTGAGGTAAGGCTTTTTTAATCAGGAACAATAACAACTTTAAGAGAGGCTTTCCCTTCTGAAGCTAATTTAAATCCTTCCACAATATCAGAGAGTTTTACCCTGTGTGTAATCATTTTTCTGACATCAATTTTTTCGTTGGAAATAAGATTTATAGCTTCTCTAAGGTCATCAGGCGATGCCCCATAAGAGGATGTTATAGTAATCTCATCTCTCCAGAATCTCAAAGTAGGAATTTTTATGTAGGTTTCGGGAACCGCAAAGAATAGAATCTTACCCTTTCGGTCAACTGAGGATAAGGCATTATTAACTGCCTGCTCTGCAGATGTACATACAATAACTATATCCACTGCTCTACCGTCATTTAGATTTTTCAAGCTATTAAGAGAGTATTTACCTGCGTCAATTACATAATCAGCTCCAAACTCCAGTGCTTTTTTAATTTTATAACTGTTGATATCCATAGCTATAACTTTAGTCTTTTTCAATTTTGCTAATTGAATATGCAATATGCCTGAAACGCCGGAACCTATTATTAAAATACTTTGACATTTCTTTATATCTAATTGTTTTTGTCCAGCAATTACACATCCAAGTGGTTCAATCATTGTTGCATCTTCATATGTTACTTTCGGAGGGATTAGGAATGTTCCATATTTCACATTCTCTTTAGGGATTCTTATAAATTCTGAGAATCCTCCCGGATCATAATTTCCAGCGTGAAGTGATTCACAGGCAGTATAATTACCACGGAGACAATGATAGCATTTATAGCATGGTACATGGTGAGAGACAAAAACCCTATCACCTTTTTTAAAATTCTTAACCCCTCTTCCTACATCAACAATTTCACCTGACATCTCATGACCGAGGACTCGAGGGGACTTTTTTATCCTGTACCATTCCATCACATCTGTACCGCAGATCCCGCATGCTTCCATCTTTACAAGGATTTCACCACCGAATATCCTTGGTTTTGGTATTTCCTCAATTCTTATATCAGAATTATTGATATAAACAGCTACCTTCATTAAGGTTATTTTTTTAGATAAATTTCAAATGCTTCTTCTGCTGTTGCACCTTTATGAACAACAGCCTTAACAGCCTTTATCATTTCTACGGGGTAATCGCTCTGGAAGATGTTTCTGCCCATGTCAACTCCTGATGCCCCTTCTTTTATTGCATTCTCTGTCATTTTGAGGGCATCTATCTCAGGTATTTTTTTACCACCTGCCATAACAATAGGCACAGGACATCCTTCAACTACCTTATAAAACTCCTCGCAATAATATGTCTTAACAAAGTGTGCTCCCATCTCGGCCGCTATTCTACAAGCAAGTCCAAGATAACGTGCATCCCTTCCCATCTCTTTGCCGACAGCAGTTACGGCAAGCACAGGCATGCCGTATCTTTCTGCTTCATTTATCAATCTGCCCAGATTTGATATTGTTCTATCTTCATTGCTTGCACCAACATATATAGACATTCCAACCCCTGATGCATTAAGTCTTATCGCCTCTTCAATAGATGTTGTAATATCCTCATTGGATAATTCTCCCAAGATACTCGGACCACCTGACACTCTTAGACATATAGAGACATCGCTTCTTGGATCAACAGATGTCCTCAGCATACCCCTTGTTATAAATAGACAGTCTGCAATTGGTATCAAAGGGGTGACGGTAGCCCTGAGGTTTCTTAATCCTGTTGTGGGTCCCTGAAAGTAGCCATGGTCAACAGCAAGCATTACTGTCTTTCCTGTTTTTGGTTTGAAGATACGACTTAATCTGTTTTTCATTCCAAAGTCCATAATTAACCTCCTAATACATTATTTATTTAAAAATTTTTATAAAGAATACTTGATATGAGGAACAGAGCCATATTCTTTTTTAGTTTGAAACCGAGTGGAAGAGCACAGGTCATTCTTTACAGTCAAAAGGCATCTCCAGATATCTCCTACAGTCAAATCAGAAATTTCCTGTAGTTATTCAATAAAGCTATTGTAATCATATATAAATTAGTCGTCAAATCACATCTGTCCAAAATAATACTTCATGCTCTTAGAAAGACAGGTATGAGAACCGATTTTAGAAGCAAAATCACGGGTAACCTCAATGAGACCGGGGTCGAAGCAGAGGTCTCAGCCAAAGATTATTAATAGTGATTAAAGTCAGGTGAAGGTTTAAACATAATAG
>JACAEY010000032.1 GCA_013388605.1 Nitrospirota bacterium
CTCCCAGGTGAGGAAGAGAGTTTGCTTATACAGTTTGCAGGAAAGATACCAGAAGACGATGAGATACTTTTTGAAAAAAGGGTAAACAGAGAAACAGGCGCTGTAATAAAAATGCCTATTCTCCTGAAGAAACAGGCAGTTCTCACAGGTGACCTCTTAAGTGATGCAAGGGTGGATATTGACTCGAGGTTTAATGAACCTTATGTATCATTATCATTTAATCCAGCAGGTGCAAAGATATTTGATGAAGTTACTGGAGCTAATGTTAAAAAGAGACTTGCTATTATCCTTGATAATGTTGTTTATTCAGCACCGGTAATACAGGAAAGGATCTCAGGGGGACATGCCCAGATTACAGGTAGGTTTTCCTTAGAGGAGGCAAAGGACTTAAGCATAGTTCTAAGGTCAGGTGCGCTTCCGGCTCCACTTAAGATGCTACAGAATGTTACTGTGGGACCTTCTCTTGGAAGGGACTCCATAGAAGCAGGAAAATTAGCAGGTATCATTGGAACACTTGCTGTTGCTTTATTTATGACCTTCTATTACAGACTTTCTGGACTCATAGCCGATTTAGCACTCATCTTTAACATCATCCTTTTACTCGGTGCAATGGCATCACTCAATGCTACCCTTACGCTTCCTGGTATCGCAGGAATCATACTTGCTATAGGTATGGCTGTTGACTCAAATGTCCTTATGTTCGAGAGGATGAGAGATGAACTGCGGGCAGGTAAGACACCAAAGTCTGCTGTTGATTCAGGATATCAAAAGGCATTCTGGACTATTTTCGACTCCCATGTTACTACATTAATTACAGCAGCAGTTCTATTTCAGTTTGGCACCGGTCCGATAAAGGGATTTGCAGTGACCCTCAGTCTCGGTGTTGCTATAAATCTTTTTACAGCACTTATAGGAACGAAAACAATCTTTGATATTATAAACAGCAGAAAGGAAATTAAGAAACTGAGTATTTGAGAGAAATTGAATGATAGAGCTTATTAAGAATCCCAAAATTGATTTCCTTGGAAAAAGATATTTTGCCTTTGTGCTTTCAGGAATCCTTTCTATTCTCGGTATAATCGCTATATTACAGATAGCGAGAGGTCATGCAAACCTTGGAATTGATTTTGCTGGGGGAACGGCTATACAACTGAAATTTGAGAAGCCTGTTTTGCTTCATCAAATCAGACCTGCCCTTGAAAGTGGCGGCTTGAAAGATTTTGATCTGCAGGACCTTCCAACAGAAAACAAAATCCTCATAAGGATGAAGAAGGGTGAAGAAGAGTTAGGTCAAACTGCAGAGGCAATAACCTCTGTGCTAACTCAGAAATTTCCTGACAATAAATATGTGGTAGATTCCACAACTGTTATAGGACCAAAGGTTGGCGGAAGACTAAGGGCAGATGCTGCAAAGGCAATTGCAGTTGCTGTTATCGGACTTCTAATATATGTAGCCTTCAGATTTCAGGTAAGGTTTGGTGTTGGAGCGACTGTTGCTACATTCCATGATGTCCTTGCTGTACTTGGCTTATTTTACATAATGGGGAAGGAAATAAATCTTATTCTTGTTACCGCACTTCTAACAATCGCTGGTTATTCTCTTACAGATACTGTCGTCGTATTTGACCGGATAAGAGAAAATCTGAGACTTAAGCTGAAAGAGGAAGTTAAATCTGTAATAAATACCAGTATAAATGAGGTTCTATCAAGAACAATCATCACTTCTGCAACAGTCCTTCTTACCTCGTTAGCATTATTTTTCTTCGGTGGTGAAGTAATACATGATTTTTCTCTTGCAATGATAATGGGTGTTATTATAGGAACCTACTCATCTATCTTTGTAGCAAGCCCGATAGTGCTCCTCTGGGGAGGTAGAAGACCTTTTGCTAAAAAATAGACTCTGGTCATCTGGCATTAGAAAACAGCAAATAATTATTTCAACCCGAATTACGCAAGGCTCATTATAAAACCTTTGTAGCCGCAGGCTAAAGCCTGCGTTTTAAATCGCATAAAAGTGATTTAAAAGTTGTATAAATCCATGCAACCTAAAGGTTGCGGCTACACCCATGTGTAATTTGGGTTAAATAAAGCTGGCAGAGGCTGGCGAATTTGCAGGCTGAACTATTTACTAACCAAATTGAGGTAGCCGCAAACTTTAAGTTTTTGTGGTTTTTAAGGAATATTAATTACCAATAAATGATTAAAAACGCAGGCTAAAGCCTGCGGCTACACGAATTTATAAAAGAATCGCTCAATTTAGATATTATCAATTATTGAGATAGTTACAATTGACTATTGATTTATTTATGAATAGACGTTGGTTTATCAACAGGACTAACCAGGAATATATAAACTATTTATCGAAAGTTTCATCCCTTACTCCTCCGGTGGTCCAGGTATTGATCAACAGGGGATTGAAGACCTTAAATGATATATCTGAGTTTCTTAATCCAAGACTTTCAAATATCTCAGACCCCTTTGAGCTTTATGGCATAAATACCGCTGTTGAAAGAATAAAAGATGCAATGAGAAGGAATGAAAGAATCCTTATACATGGCGACTATGATGCAGATGGATTAGTTTCCACAGCTATTATGGTTCATGCCCTTAGACTATTGGGTTTAGATGTTCACTATTTTATACCAAATAGAGGACTTCATGGATATGGATTTAATTTTACAGGGTTGCAAAGAGCCATAGAACTTGGAGCTAAACTAATAATAACTGTTGATTGCGGAATAACCTCTTTTGAGACAGTATCCCTATCAAAAAAAGAGGGGATAGATGTAATTATAACTGACCATCACGAACCTTTAATAGGTCTGCCAGATGAAGAGTTCCTTCCGCCTCAGGCGGGTCTTCCTGATGCAATTGCGGTTATTAATCCAAAAATCCCAAACTTCAAGTCAGGGGCTGGACAAATATCAAATCTTTCAGGTGCTGGAGTGGCTTTTAAACTTGTGCAGGCATTATCTATGATTCAAGATTCAGGATTTGAGGTTCAGGAATTCTTGGACCTTACTGCAATAGGCACAATTGCTGATGCAGTTCCTCTTATAGGTGAAAATAGGGTTCTTGTAAAAGAGGGATTAAGGTTTATAGAAAATGGAACAAGACCCGGATTAGACGCATTGAAAAAGGTTGCAGGCATAAATGTAAAAGAGTTGAAATCAGGACTGCTTTCATTCACCATAATACCAAGAATCAATGCTGCGGGAAGGGTCTCAGATGCCAATGATGTTGTAAAACTTCTACTGACAGATTCTCATGATGAAGCAATCAAAATCTCTTCATGGCTGGATAAGCTCAATTCAGAAAGGCAGAAGAGAGAAGAAGAGATTTATCAGGAAGCTATATTTGGACTTAATTCTAAGGGGGTCAGATCAGCCATTGTTCTATCATCAGAAGGATGGCATCCAGGCATTATTGGAATAGTAGCGTCAAGAATTGCCGAGACCTTCTACAGACCCACATTTATTATTTCTTTAGAAGGAAAATCTGCGAGGGGGTCAGCAAGGAGTATTCCTCCATTTAATATTTATAGAGGACTTGCAGGGTGCAGGGAATTTCTTACAGATTTTGGTGGACACAGACAGGCTGCTGGATTCAGATTGAACGCAGAAAATATCCCATCCTTTGAAGAAAAAATAAATATGATTGTGAGTGAAACCCTCACTGAAAATGATTTAACACCCACTGTCGAAATAGATGCTGATGTCAACCTATCTCACATAAATTTCAAACTGATAAATGAATTCAATATGCTTGAACCTCTCGGACCTGGTAATCCTGAACCACTATTGGGGTCTAAAGGTCTTGAGGTTTACTATCCAAGAATAGTGGGTAGCAACCACCTTAAGATGAAGTTAAGACAGCAATCATGCTCTATTGATGCAATAGGGTTTGATATGGCTGGTTTGATTGAGGTGCTCGGGGAGTCAAAAAGGATTGATGCAGTATTTACGCCATTCATTAATGAATGGGAAGGGACAAAGCAGCTTCAATTAAATTTAAAAGCAATCAGGACAAGCCTCTAATAATATCATCAGTAAATAATCAATAATCATTAGGTTAATTTAATGACCCCTTAAACCAGCAGATTTTGGATGAAAGTGACCAATGACTGAGACGAGTTGTATAATAAATTATGAAAGAAGGATCATACACCATTGATGATCTTATTAGAAAGGTTCACTCCTATAACCCTGAGGCAGATGCTGAACTACTAAAGAAGGCTTATAAGTTCTCAAGTGAGGCACACTCAAGCCAAAAACGGGTTGAAGGTTCTCCATATATAGAACATCCTGTTGCTGTTGCCTCTATCCTTGCTGATATGAAAATGGATACAGCAACCATTGCAGCAGCTCTACTACACGATACTATCGAAGATACAGGAAAAACTAAAGAAGAGATAAAAGACATTTTTGGTAGAGAGATTGCTTTTCTTGTAGAGTCTGTGACAAAACTATCAAAGATAGTCTTCAAGACGAAAGAAGAGGCACAGGCTGAGAATTTCAGGAAGATGCTTCTTGCAATGTCCGAAGATGTGAGGGTAATGCTGATAAAGTTTGCTGACAGGCTACATAATATGCGAACACTAAAATACCTTCCTGAGCCAAAACGGCACAGGATTGCTTCTGAGACACTTGAAATCTACGCCCCTATTGCAAATAGACTTGGTATAGGATGGTTAAAGACAGAATTTGAGGACCTTAGCTTTAAATTCCTGATGCCGAAACTTTACAGCGAACTTGCAAAAAAGGTTGCAAGAAGAAAAGAGGAACAGGAAGGTCACTTAAATAAACTTATCAGTATAGTGAACAATAAATTGAAGGAGGCAGGTTTACCTGGTAAAGTCACAGGAAGGGTTAAACACTATTATGGAATATATCAGAAGATGCAGAAACAGAGGATTCCTTTTGAACAGGTTCATGATGTCCTTGGTCTCAGGATAATCACAAATACAAAGGCTGACTGTTATGCAATTCTCGGATTAATTCACTCTCTCTGGACCCCGGTTCCGGGTAGATTCAAAGACTACATTGGTGTTCCAAAATCGAACATGTACCAATCTTTGCAAACTACAGTTATTGGACAAGGAGGAGAAAGGGTTGAGTTTCAGATAAGAACACACGAGATGCACATGATTGCAGAACATGGTATCGCATCCCACTGGAGGTATAAAGAAAAGGGTAAGATCGATGAAAAGACCAATAAATATATATCATGGTTGAGGGATTTGATTCAGGCACAAAAAGAACTGTCGGATGCTAAAGACTTCCTTGATGCAGTTAAAGGTGAGGTTTTCCCTGATGTAGTATATGTCTTTACACCAAAGGGAGATATAAAGGAACTACCTGTTGGTTCGACCCCTGTAGATTTTGCATATAGCATTCATACTGAGGTTGGTCATAGATGTATTGGTGCAAAAGTAAATGGGAGGATTGTTCCTCTGAAGCATACGCTCAGGAGTGGCGATACTGTTGATATCATAACCTCTCCTACCCATGGCCCAAGTAGAGATTGGTTAAAATTTGTTGTTACACAAAGGGCAAGAAGCAGAATAAAGCAGTGGATTAAAGCTGAAGAGAGGAAACAGGCAGTTGAACTTGGTTCAAAACTGCTTGAAGAAGAGTTCAAAAGACATGACCTCAGTCAGGCAGTTCTCAAGTCAGAAGAGATGCAGAAAGTTTTAAAAGCCTTCAGCCTGCAGTCATTAGAAGACCTTATTGTATCTATAGGATATGGAAGATTATCAGCACATCAGGTTGTGAATCGGCTAATTCCAGAGAAGCCTGTTGAAGAAGTCTCTGTTACAAAAGTAACTAAGCCAACAAAAGAACATAAAGGCATAACAATAAAAGGAGTGGATGAAGTTTTATACCATATAGCAAAGTGTTGTTTTCCTGTGCCAGGTGATAAACTTGTGGGGTTTGTAACAAGGGGAAGAGGTGTTACTATTCATCGTCGGGATTGCTCGAACCTTGACAGGCTTGCAGTTGATCAATCAAGGCTTGTTGATGTTGAGTGGAAGTCAACGGATGATACCACGTCACCTGCACGACTTTTTGTAGAAACCGTTGACAAACCGGGAATACTTGCAAATCTGAGTGCCCTCATTTCATCTGTTGATGTAAATATAAGCCATTTGCAGGCAAGTTCGACAGAAGACAAAAAAGCATATATAATTTTTATCCTTGAGGTAAAGGACAAAAATCAGCTATCAGCTCTAACCCAAAAGATTGCTCAGATGGAAGGAGTCCTTAAAGTTAGCAGATAAGATTAGCTTCCTATGAGCCCGATAATTGCATCTGCTTTTTTATAACCCGGCATAACTCTCCCATCAGGTAAAATGAGTGCAGGGGTGCCAGTAATACCCAATTCTTCACTAAGTTTTATATTATCGTCAACAGCTGTTGATTCACATTTTGGTTTGGGTAGTTCTTTTTTATCAAAGGCGTCATCGAGAAGTGTAAGAGATTTTTCACATACAATAGTCTTTGCCTTATCATAAGCTGATGGGTGAATCTTCAAAGGGAACATCTTTATAAAGAAAGCTATATCCTTTCTCTGCTCTATGACTTTTTTAAGCTCTTGATGGAGTCTTGCACAGTAAGGACAATCGGGATCAGTGAAGACAATGACACGATACTTTGCTTTCTCATCACCCATCACAATTGCATCACCTAAAGGAATTTTTGATACATCAACCTTGTTAAGCTCAGTAATTCTCTCCTGTGTTAGATTTTTCTTTTCTTGAATAGAATTGATAGCCCCTAAGATCATATATTTTTTCGAAGAATCAATATATACGATGGTCTTCCTGCCTCCTGTTTGAATATCTACTTCCCAAAGATTTTCAACAGGGCTTTTTCTTACTTCTATTACTTTGATGTTTGGATCTAAGTTTGACAGGAGTGATAAAGCTTCATCTGAACTCAATATTGATGAGTCAGAAGTGTTTTTACTCTTTTCTTCGAGACCTAAAGAACATAATACTGGCAATAAAAGAAATATAAGCACTGCAAACAATAACACCTTTTTCATTTGTTAACCTCCATTTTGTGTGTTTGAAATTCCTACAATGATAGAATATCTTTTTTAGATTAAATCTTTCAACATAAGATTAATTGGGTTAAAAAACCTGTTTTGAACGTGGCCATTCACAAAATTACTACTCAACCCATAAAGCAGGTTGCAATGTCTTCATTGTTTCTTGGGATGCTTCAAGAGAGAGACAATATGGTCCTTTATATTTTTTGCCTTTTACTATTTTTGCCTGTTCTGAAACAATAATAAAATATACACCTGTTGAAGGAAGTTTAGCTCTAATTTCATTTGGAAGCTCACTGCGGTCTATTTTTAAATATAGCGTTCCTTTTATGCTGTCTGTCAAAAGAAGAGTTGCACGCTTTCCAGAACCTGTTTCCGTTGGTTCAGAATCTAATGTTATATTAACTAACTCTTCTTTGATTCCATAGAACTTGAAGATATCTTGGTCAAGGATAGAGGGCTTTGGATCATTGCCAAGAAAAGAACAGAAAGTAGCCTTTTCTATTACTGTTACTGCTACATTATCATAAGATAAATCAATGCCATCACTTACCATGAGTTCTATTACATAAATTCCTGAAACATCAGGAATAAATGAAGGTGATATTGTGTCTGCTCCTGAAATGTCTTCGTTGTTAAGCAGACTTCCATTTGGTATCGTCACAAATCTCCATCTATAGATAAGAGGCAACGGTCCGTTATCAGGGTCATTGCTTGCTTTGCCATCGAGTATAATGGTCTGTCCTGAATAACCAATAATATCAGGACCTGCATTTGCATTTGGAGGCACATTTGGAGTTGTAGCATTAATATTTATAGTATCCATAGATGACATATCGCCGTCGTTTACAGTGAGGTTTATGACATAAGAACCATCTACATCAGGTATAAAAGTGGCTGAGACCTGATACCTATTATTGATTTGGTCATTGGTAAGATTGCTTCCAATCGGGATAGAATCAAGACTCCAAATGTAAGATAAAGGTTCTGGACCATTATCAGGATCATTACTTCCGCTACCATCGAGATAGACAATAGTTCCGGTGGATACATTCTGATCACGTCCTGCATCAGCATTAGGAGTGACATTAGGGGTTGAAGCAATAATTGTTACCACATCAGGAGAACTTTCAAGAATACCATCACTTACAATCAGTTCTATCCTGTAAATACCGCTTATATCAGGTATAAATGTTGGCATTGCACTGGTTTTATCTGATAGAGATATATCTGTAACTTTGCTATTAGCAGGTATTTCAACGAATGTCCATTGAAATATTATGATAGAACCATCTGGGTCATAGCTTTCACTTCCATTTAAAGTTACAAGTCCTCCTGTAATAACATTTTGGTCTTCTCCTGCATTAGCAATAGGAATTTGGTTAGGGATGCTTTCTGAATCAGAAGGATTTGAGCCACTTTGATATTCTCGAAGATTGCTGAAACCATCATTATCTTTATCGAATGATGCATCATCTGCATTTGGATTCAGACCATACATAATCTCCCATCCATCAGGCATACCATCATTATCTGTGTCAGGGCTATTAGGATGTGTATTATGTTGATATTCTTCGAGATTCATTAATCCATCATTATCTGAATCTAAGTTGGCATCAGGTTTGTAAGGATCAAGCCAATGAGCTATCTCCCATTCATCAGGCATGCCATCCATATCTGAATCAAGAAAGCTCAATGCATATACGAAAGTTATCTCCTTTGTGCTTTTTATACCTCCATTAGTAAGTACTGCTTTTAATTTGTGGACACCGGGTTCAACTACGCCAATGTTTATAGTTAGGGAATAAAACCCATTTAATGTAACCATCTCAGTATTTATTAAATTATTATCGAGTAAAAGCTCAAAGGTCGCATTATTGGTCCCAAACATGCTTACTGTTATAATCACAGGCTCTTTGTTTGATGAGTAATCAGTTTTGTTAGTCAAGATTCCTGTCAGAATGGCATTCCCAACATCAAATGCTTCAGACCCTGACGTAAGCAATAAATCTCTCAGATATATTAAATAGACAAGGCGATGAATACCACTAACATCAGTAATAAATGGTGGGTTAAGAGTTATAAATGAATTATCTGTTGAAGAAAGGTTTATATTCTTTTCCCCAGCATCTGTATATTTCCCTTCTGGATCAACTATCCATGCCTTCAGGGTTGCTGATATATTTTTGTTACACTCGATAGTAAGGCTCAAATTTAAAGTATCTGATGAGGCATATTTTGTTTTATCAAGAGTCGCTTCTTTTATTTTTACAGAAGTGCCCGAAACATCAAAGGGTATGGAAATAGTTAGGAGTTCAGAATCAGGTGTAATTAACTCACCATTTATAAAATAAGTACCAGAAGTCATTGTTGCCGGTAAAACAAAGCTTTTTGTAGCTGTTCCTGAAAAAGTAAATATTTCTTCATAATTTATAGAGCTTAAAGTCATTGTCCCTCTTATTCCTCTGACACTGCTAACTGTTACTAATACAGTCTCTTCAGGATTATAGACCTGTTTGTCTGTTGTTATTGTGATTACATCTCCTGTTTTATATATATAAAGGGAGTTTAAATATAGAGATCGTCCTGATTCGTGATATATACCATAGAAAAGTCTTTCACCAGTAATTTCTATTAGAGGTATATCAAAAACTAATATTTCTGTCCCGTTGAGTGTAAATGGTAGTTGCTCTTCATATCCATTGTAATTAACCCTTGCAAATAAGTTAAGAGATTGGGACTGAGAGTTTTGAGTTGAAATTGAAATAGTAAGTTTTGCAGTATCACCTTCAGTGTAGCTCTGTTTGTCCAGTGTTGCATCAACATTAAGACTTATTCCTTCAAGGTGATACCTTACTTGACCCTTAATAACAGTGGACTGGCTTTTCAGTTCATATTCTGCATAGTAATCTTTCTCTTCCAGATCAACTGGTAAGATGGAGCTAAAAGTTATAGGTTTTTCTTCATCAGGCATCAGCCATTCTTTCTTTGTTATATTTACAAGATCATATATCTTAAAATTTATGTCGAAAGCACCCTCTTTATTACCTGTATTTTTAACTTTAAAGGTAAAGATAGCTTCACCACCAGGCGAAAAAGTCTGATAGGGTGGAAACTGGGTTATTTGAAAGATTGGGCTATTAATAATAAAAGGAAAGCTAACAAATCCTAACTGCTGTCCACCGGAATTAAGAAACTCTGCTTTAAGAATATATTCCCCTGGTTGAATAGTTGTAGGATTAATGTTAAAGGTTAAAGACTGAGACTTTTGAGATAAGAGTTGGGTAACTATCTGTGAGCCGCTCCATACTGACTGCTCCGAGTCTGAGACACTAAGATTTACACTGCCACTAACATTATTGCATCCAAGATTTGTAAGACTGATATTTAAAGGAATAAGTCCATTCATCTGTGTTCCTGTAGTGATCATCATCTCTACATTGTTTTCCCTTCTTACTATGAAGCTTGCCTGAGTAATAGAAATGGGGAGCTGACACTTAGCAGTTAGTTGATAACTTCCTTCTGTGAGATCATAATATAATGTATCAGTTACACTTTCGCCTTTTGTAATATAATAAGTTCTTGTTTGTATTAAACCTGAAGGCTGTAAGGTATAAGTTACAGTTAGACCTATATCAAGTTGACCGGTGTTTACTATTGTTACGGGTATATCAATGCTGCCTTCTGGATAAACATTGAGAGGATTTGTAATTATAGATGCTCCAATACCGTATATAACTGTTTTTGTTATCGTCTGGTTCAAGTCGCCTGTAAAATTGAATATATAAGTAGTATCATTAGCTATTTGTTGGTTATATTGAATTAACCTTGTTTCTCCTACAGGGAGTGCTATTGTTTGTGTTTGGGCATCTATTGAGGAATTAATATTAACTATCGATTCTACTTTTCCTTCGTTTTTAAGTTCAATATTTATAAAAAATGGCTCATTCCCTATTTCTTCTGGCATGCTAACAAATACAGATGCATAAGGTCTTGCAACTTCGAATTGATCAGACATTTCAAAAAGAGTGTAACCATTTTGAATAACTCTTCCTGAAAGCCGATAAGATCCTTCCTGGCCAGCAATAATATTGAAAGAGAATTTATGATTTCCTGCAGGAGGAATATTGAGGGTCTCTGTATAAATAGTTGAATAGTCTTCATATATCTCCAAGGTTACTTCCTGAATTTCTATCTGACTCAGATTTTTTACCTCTCCTGAAATTCTTATAACCTCTCCTGGTCTAAAAACAGGTTTATTTGTTTTTAAATTAACTACAATGTCATTATCAGTCAAAATAATTGGATATTCTGCAGTTGAAATAATCTGTCCTGTCTGTGAACGTAATAAGCCCTGAATATAAAATTGTCCAGTCATATAAAGAGATGGAATTATTCTATTTAAATCCTTTGTGGTATTTTCAGCCTGGGTAATAGGAATATCTGTCTCCCAGTAAATCTTTTCCCCACAGGGATTAATCTTTTCTTCCATCGCCCTCATAAAGAGGATTTTACTGGATGCGAAAGGAATCCCGTTCCATCTAATCTCTATTGTATTATTCTGAATATTGGCTGACCAGTCATCAGGTTCACTTATATATTCGAGGATGTCAGAATTTAGGTAAATTTCCTTTGCGTAAGTTGGAGTATAAGAAATATCATTTACCAAAAGACTTATGAAATCTATATATGCATTCACAGATCCAATATTAACTATTCTTAACCTGTAATCACCTGATGGATCCGGAAGGAGTGTGGATAGATTAAATGATTGAGTTTCAAAGAAATCTGGATAATGAAGCACACCACATTCTATCCAATCATTTCCATCCCATACCATTATATGAAAGGAATCTATTCCTGTAACAGAACTACATTTGTCCTTTATCTCCAAATGGAGATTTGCATTAACAATCTCATATCCATAGTTGATAATCTGTGATAAAGCGATGATATTTTCAGTTGATAGGTAAATATCTTTTTCTCCCCTTACTGATAAAGTTGAGATTAACCCAGAGATATCAATAAGCTCACTTAGCTGAACAGTATTTATAAAATCACCTAAAACTTTTACATCCAATATATACTTATCGTTTTTTGCCTGTGATGGTATCTTGAAGCTATATATATTTGACATACCTGCATGGATATTATCATCTATAGAATCATGATATATTGTAAAAGTATCACTTGCACTTATTAATTTGATTTCAGTTAAAGATTCCGCATCAATCCCACCAATATTTTCAACGGTTATGTCAATAGTGTCTCCCGGTTTTAGTTCTCTTTTCCCTAAATATTCTATTTTCATTGATACATCAGGAATTGTGAATTCGAAACTTTTAGTTATGATGCTACCAGAAGAAAAAGCTAAGGTTAAATTTACATCATGTTCTCCCGCATTAGCTGTCTCAGGGATTTGTGTTGAACACTGGATTACCATAGACTGTCCTTGCCTGATATCTAAAATTCTTGTCTCAGTATAATTTATGTCAGGAATTGACAATGTCAGAGTTACATTATTCTGATAAAACCTTCCTATATTCTTTAAATTAACTATAAGATTTACTATTTCTCTTATCCTATAGGATGGTTTATCAAAGGAAAAATCAATAGAAGTAGCATTAATAAGTGGGATAGTTTCATAATTAACCGTCCCTGTTTCATCGGATTGATTATATGTCAGAGTATAGGTTCCGAATGCAAGAAGTGGAATAGTTATAGGGGCATTAAATATCTCACTTTCTCCAATGGCTAATTTAAAAGATTTGCTTTCAGAATGAATAATGTTTCCAGAAGGATCAATGAGGCTTATATCAAGATTTCCTGAAGATATATCTATTTTGCCAGTATTGTTTAAAACAAATGAAATTACATTTAGACCGCCTGATAAAGTGGCAGGTATATCTGGTGAAATTGAGATATTGCTTTGGACTACCTCAAATCTTATTGAGGCTGATGAGGTTAATTTTGATTCACACCATGCCTCTGCTTTTACTGTATAACTACCTTTATCAGAGTTTGTATGCAAGGTAAAACTTAGGTTTTGAGTTGATATCCCATTTGCAGGTATATTTATTGAAAAGGTGTCGGAATAAATATTGGCATTGGATGGATCAGTAACACTAATTTTTGTAACGGCTGGATATCCCAGTCTTGTTTTGTTAATTAAGTTTACAGTTAATCTGACATTTTCACCTCTCACATAAATGGATTTGTCTGTTTGAACATTAACTTCTACTGACGGTGTGAATACAAAAAAGCCTTTACTGGCTATCCCTATATTTCTATTGTTTTCATCATAAAAATGAACCCAGAACCTATCAGGACTTGATTTTGCATTATTCATGACATGAATAAAACTTGAAGTCCCTTTTGCTGGAACAAAAAGGGTTTTTGTTATCTTTAAATCGGGCTCCCCAGCCCATCCACCATATTGAGGGTCACCTGTTTCGAGGTAGTGATGAGGCATACAATATTTTGCAGTAACTGTCCTGTCTGTATTGCTGTTGTTCCATACACTCACGGTGAATACGACATCAGAGCCATAGATGTAATATTCACTATCGGAGTTTACAGAAAAATTAAAATCAGGACTCTTGTATGGATTGGATAGTTGTTTACTTATGACAAATCTACCAGAATCCGTTTCAGTTTCTGGTTGAATTAAGATTCCATATGCATCATAAAGTTCATAATCAATATGGTATATACCTAATGGAGCTGTTTGGGGTGCAATATACTGAGTTGCAAAATATGTTGAAGACCCAGATGGTATAAATACACTAACCGTTTCCTCTTTGAGTAGATTTTTTCTATCTGGATCGTGTATAAGAAACTTTATAGAGGTAGCGTCCTCTGTTGAAATATTCTTTACCGAGATATTAATTGTGATTGTTTCACCTGGTTTTATCTCTTGAAGTGTTGCCGGTTTCTTTGCCCAAGAAATTAAATCCCTAACCAGTGCAATCTCTTCTTTTGAGGCTTGGGAATGTCCGTAGGCCCAGTCTGAATACATACTGGTCACTACTACCTTACCCAGACCATAATCATACATAATCATAGATGGCTGTCCGTTAGAAGTCCTTCTTAATATCACAATTGTATCTGATGGGTAATCAGTAAAATACCCGTCAACATTTAAAGATGGGGTAGATCTGTTCTGTCCAGAAAGAATCTGATGATAGGTATCTATGTAAGAAGAATTAGATTGACACGATTGATCCTCAGTCCAACCGTATCCTGTAATTGTCTTATATGTCCCATCTGCTTCTTGTGGAACTGGAAGAATTGAAAACTCATACCCGTGTTGTTGTGCAAAAACAATAAGTGTTCCACCACTTTTGACATATTCATCGAGCAAGGCTTTCAAGATTTGAGAATTCTCTAAACCAAATAATCCGCCTGAAGGCATAATCATCACGGGATGGTCTTTAACTATTGAAGGGTCAAAATCCCAACCCTTAAAAGCAACAGGTTCTTCAAACTTCAATAGTAATGAAGTAGTAGAGTTATAAAAACCTTGCGTAAAAAGAGCAATATCAGGAGCACTTTTCCAGTCGCTCCGAAATTTTTCTGAATTTGGAATAATTATTTTACCAAGTTCATTCATTCTCTCGCCAGCTATGCTTTTTTCTTCATCAGTCATAGCTGATAGATATTTTTTGTATTCTTCCAAGATTTGACCGTAATACCAAACTCCTATTCCTCCTTTTTTGATTGCTGATTTCATATATAGTTCAGCAAGCTTATCTATTGTGATATTAAAGTTCTCTTCCCAATAAAATTCATCACTTACATC
Organism: Nitrospirota bacterium; assembly: GCA_013388605.1. Classification (GTDB taxonomy): domain Bacteria; phylum Nitrospirota; class Thermodesulfovibrionia; order Thermodesulfovibrionales; family SM23-35; genus JACAEY01. The sequence continues at coordinate 14,855 of JACAEY010000032.1, forward strand.
AAAGCTGTCGTCTGGATGGTCATTGCCTGGAACTGAAAAATTACATAGCATAAAACATGCTTGATTAAATCCTCCCCCTTTTTCATCTGTTACATCTGCCCAAAAGGTATTTATTAATCCAGCGCCATACATAAGTGCAAGTGGGAGGAGTATTTCTGCATTTTTCCTTCTGTCTTCCCATGATATCTCTTTCTCCAAATTATTAATGAGGATTTTATTTCGTTTATCTACAGGGAGATCGTGACTTATTTTTGACAATGTATTGATATACTCTGAGGGATTGCTCAATTGATAAACTGATTTGTTATAGGGAAATTCTTTTATATAATTTTCAAGAAAGTCCTTCAGACCATTGTAATATATGGGGTTACCACTACTATCGTGTCCTTTTATAATCTTTCCCTCATCAGGGGTGTCTTTGGACCATACATCCCAATTCTCGGCAACATACTTCTCAAAACTGTCAGGTGGGAATATGTGCGTAACGTTATTTGTATGAGCAGGAACAGCCATATCTTGCAAGAGATGGAGGGCATGCCCGAATTTCTCCCATGCTGCCTTCTTATTATTTTTGTCACAATATTTTTTTATCCCTGATTTATAAAAATCATTTGCTCTGTCTTTTGCATTTTGAAATATTCCTAACCATCCAGAACCTGAAACTGGGTCATAGAAATGTTTTGCACCGGAAAGCCCTGAACCGAATAAATTATCCTCAGAGACATTAGC
>JACAEY010000107.1 GCA_013388605.1 Nitrospirota bacterium
CCTTAGTGATATAGGCTTGTATCTTTTCATTTTCGATTTAAGTTTAAATACTTTGAAGTAAATCTTAACACAAAATAAAATAAGGAGGCTATTGATTTTATGTTATCTTTTATGTTTTATTAAATAAAATTTGAAAGGAGATTAATTTGCCAGGTAAATCAAAGCCGAAGAAAAATAGATCTGCCCTGAAAAGGGCAAGGCAATCGCTCAAAAGGAACTTAAGAAATAAGACTATTCGAACCTCTCTTAAAACACTTGTTAAAAAGGTTGAATCTGCAGTATCCTCTGGTAATAGAGAAGAGGCAAGCAAGGTTTTAAAAGAAGCCATAAAGGCATTTAGTACTGCTGCCTCAAAGGGTTTTATTCATAAAAATAATGCCTCGAGAAAGATATCCAAACTTACTCGAAAAGTGAACGCACTTTTTAAAGCCGAAGCAGCTTAAGAAGGAGATATTCCATAGGGAAATCTCTTCCGGAACTCTTTATATCTATATCTGCACTATGAAGAATTTCAAATGTTTTTAGTATATATTTATCACCTTTGTCTCTTCTGTCCATTGACATAAGACGTCCATATAACCAATTCAGAATGCCAATAATATTATAAGTTTCTGTCGTCTGTCTCAATGTCTTGTAAATTCTGAATACCTTTTCAGTATTCCTTTCCTCAAGAGCTTCAACAAGATTAAAAGGCGTATATGAATTATTTCCTTCAATAATTTTAGAAATATCGTCTACTGATAACACGCCTGAGGCAGACTTTCCAAGTAAAGATATTTTTTCAATCTCTGCTGAGAGAAGACCGAGGTCCGGACCCACAACTCCTAATAAATAATCAACTGCAATATCAGATATTTCAAATCCTTTTGACCTTGTCCTGCATTTTATCCATGAGGGAATATCCGATTCCTTGATATCAAGGGATATGGTTTTGAGTCCTTTGAACCTCTCTCTCATCTCTTTTTTAAATGCCCCTTCATGACATAAGAAAAAGATTGAAAAAGGTGCTGGATTTGATAAATAACTATGCAATCTCTTCGAACCATTCTTTAAAAGCCTCTGAAGATTTCCTATGAGGACTATAAACCTTCTTTTTGAAAAAAAAGGAGCGGTGTTAGCCACGTCTATGACTTGTTCGATGGAAAACTTTTCCTCTGGTGATGAAAAATCGAATACATGAAAGTTAAACTCCCTTTGCTCAAAAGGTACGAATTTTTTAATTTCTATTACAGCTTCTCTAAGAAGAAAATGGTCAGATGCATATAATAGATAGACCTGTGAAGGTAATTGTCTCTCTATCTCCTTAAAAAATTCCTGAAAACTCATCTATAACTCTCATTAGTTGAATCCACTTTCTTTACAGAGTAGATCAGAATACCGACTATTTCTGTCGCCATATCTCTCAATGCCTTTTCGGAAGCGAGCTCTTTTCCGGCAAGTACATCCTCAAGCATGCCAGACCCGGGAAAAGAGACTATAAAGGGCGACCCAACATCTTTTATTTCTTTTGTATATCCAGATGGTCCAATGAGTTTAAAATCTCCTTTCATGACAACTTCATATTCGACTGCTACATTTCTCTCAGCTAAAACATTTATCTCAAAGAAATTTATTGTTCCGTTAAGTCTATAATCTGCACTAGAATTCACATTAATGCCTTGCTTCAAAAATTCTTCTGTCATAACCCGATGAAATCTATCCTGAAGTTTTGGCTCGAGGGTTTTGTTCTCCACTCTTTCTATATATATTTCATTAAATGGCAAATATGTCTTACCATGGATTGTATAACCGCAACCACATATGCAAAGAGCTAACAGCATAGAGCTTAAAATATATAACCTATTGTACTTTGCCCTCTGCTCTTTTCCCTTAGCTCTTTTCTCTGTGCTTTTCATTTAGCTAACAACTATATTAATTAATCTACCCTTTACAACTATAACCTTCTTGGTTGTCTTATTACCAATAAAGTTTTTTATCTTTTCATCATTAAGGGCTATTTCCTTTACCTCCTCATCTGATATGCCGTGTGGAATCAGAACCCTTGACCTCAGTTTCCCATCTACCTGTATTACAAGTTCAATCTTTTCCTCTTTTGCCATATCTTCATCCCACTCTGGCCATCTTTGTTCGAATATGCTTGGTTTATTACCAACAGCCTCCCACAATTCCTCAGCTATATGCGGGGCAAAAGGTGATAGCAACAATAATGTTTTCTCAATAGCAAACCTTAAGACTGCTTTCCCATCTTCATCATATGGTTCATATGAGGCTAACTCATTTACAAGCTCCATTAGTGCTGATATTGCAGTATTGAAATGGAATTCTCTTTCAATATCTGTAGTAACCCGTTTAATCGTTTGATGGGTCTTTCGTAGTAATCGTAATGCCTGATCTGTGATACGTGATGAGCTTAATAAAAACTCTTTATCCTTTACATATAACATATTACGGTTTTTATATACTATACCCCATAGCCTTTTTAAGAACCTGTAAGCTCCTTCAACACCTTGATCAGACCACTCTAAGTCCTTTTCAGGAGGAGCAGCAAAAAGTGAAAATAATCTCAGCGTATCGGCACCATATTTTTCTATCAGATGGTTAGGGTCAACAACATTCCCTTTTGATTTGGACATCTTTGCACCATCTTTTATGACCATCCCCTGTGTAAGCAAGTTCTGAAAAGGCTCATTCAAATCCACAAGACCTATGTCCCGCATAAATTTAAAAAAGAACCTCGAATAAAGCAAATGCAAAACTGCATGTTCAACCCCCCCAATATACTGATCAACAGGCATCCAGTATTTAAGTTCAGAGTTTGGAGTTCGAATTTCAGAGATTAAATCAATATCTCCTTTTTTAAAACAATAGCGTATGAAATACCATGAAGAGTCAACGAATGTATCCATTGTGTCCGTCTCTCGTCTTGCCATGTCACCACATAAAGGACATGCAGTAGACAGAAATTTCTCTGATTCATTCAGAGGAGAGCCATCTTTACCTGTAAATCTAACATCTTCTGGAAGGATTACAGGAAGGTCTTTTTCAGGTACTGGCACCATTCCACATTTTTTACAATAGACAATAGGAATAGGCGTTCCCCAGTATCTCTGTCTCGATATCCCCCAGTCCCTGAATCTGAAGTTTATGACTTTCTTACCGATCCCTTTGTCTTCAATAAACCTGGCTATTCTCTCCTTTGCTATATCACTCCTTAGACCGCTAAACTGACCTGAATCCATAAGTATCCCCTCTCCTTCATAAGCCTCAGTTACCACATCTTTATTACTCCTACCGAGCAACAACTGTTGTTCTGGTACAATTACTACCTTAACGGGTAAATTATACTGCTGAGCAAAGTCAAAGTCTCTCTGGTCGTGGGCTGGAACTGACATTATTGCCCCTGTTCCATATTCCATCAGCACAAAATTCGCCACATAAATAGGTATCTTTTCACCATTTAATGGATTTATTGCATAACAACCTGTAAAGATTCCTATCTTTTCCCCCATTTTTCCGTATCTTGCTTTAAGTTCCTCAAGAGCCATTTTATCTGAGATAAGCCTTTCAGTTAGCGGATGTACAGGAGCAATACATACAAAGGTTGCTCCAAATAACGTATCTTGTCTTGTTGTAAATATTCTTATATCCTCGTTAAGACCGTCTATTCTGAAATCAACCTCAATGCCCTCACTCCTTCCTATCCAGTTCTTCTGCATGGCTATAACTCTTTCAGGCCATCCCTTCAACTCATCACACCCTCTTAGAAGGTCATCTGCATAATCAGTTATTTTTAAAAACCACTGTTCAAGTTCTTTCTGTTCTATAAGGTTTTCACATCTCCAGCATTTTCCATCTACTACCTGTTCATTCGCAAGGACTGTTGTACATGATGGACACCAATTTACAAAGGAACGTTTTCTATAAGCCAGCCCTTTCTCTAACATCTTGAGGAAGAACCATTGATTCCATTTGTAATAATCTGGGCTACATGTTGTAATCTCTCTTTTCCAATCATAACTTAGACCCATTCGATTGAGTTGGGCTTTCATATAATTTATATTTCTATATGTCCATTCTGCTGGATGAACACCATGCTTTATTGCTGCATTCTCTGCTGGGAGACCAAAGGCATCCCATCCCATTGGATGTAACACATTAAAGCCACACATCCTTTTATATCTTGCAACTACATCACCGATAGCATAGTTTCTTGCATGTCCCATGTGGATTTCACCTGAAGGATAAGGGAACATCTCAAGGCAGTAGAATTTCTTCTTTGATGGGTATTGTATTGTTCTGTATAGATCTTTTTCAGACCAATATTTCTGCCATTTAACCTCAACCTTTTGAGGAATATATTTTTCTTCCAAATACACCTCCAGAGCAAAGTCTATTATATCCAGTTAAATTAATCATTGACAAGTAATACAACAGGTAGGCAAGCATCACATTTTTTGTAACAAATTAGTTTTTACTGGATGGAGAAATGTTCTTGAGAGACTTTTCGAAATCTCTGGTTATTAGTCTTGGTGAAAGGATTTAAGATATAATCAGATCCTACATTTTCCATCAAGATTAAACTGGAACGTATTCCACTTCTTACAGCCCTCACATCTCCCTGACCACTCAGGAGAGGTAAAGCCACACTCCTTGCAACAATAAGGAAGTTTAAGAGCTATTTTTATGTCAAGAGCTTTACTAAACTCATGCACAGCCTTTTCCATCTGATGTCTCTTCAGATATAGGTTACCCATAAGGAGATGGAGTTCCGGATAACCACTACCTCCTGTATCAAATAAGGCAAAGGTCTCAAATGCATCATCTATCATCTCAAGTCTGTAATATAGCTTTCCAAGCAAAAATCTAATCACAGGCTCCTGAGGATTCTTAGAAAGACTGCTTTTATATATTCTTATAAGCCTTGCTGGCTCTCCAATATTTATCAATAAGTCTTCAAGCCTTGCAAGAACTATAACTGAAGAAGTTTCATCATAG
>JACAEY010000047.1 GCA_013388605.1 Nitrospirota bacterium
GAGGGTAAAATGCTGAATGACTTGATGATAATATTTATGATTCTCTTCCTGACCGGGGTGTCTATCTTTTTTATTATTAAAGCCTATCACGTGGGAAAAAGTAGGGGTTTTCAGGAAGTAGAAAAAAATTTACTTGAAGCAGAAAATAAATATAACAGGATGCTCTATTATGAAAAATCTTTGAGAGAAACATTACAGATAGAAAAGGAAAGATATATACACTTTTTAGTTAACATACCTAATATCGTAAAGAAATTAATCTCAGACCTATCCTCAGAGGAGATAGTCTCTTCTATCTTTCGCCTTACAAAAAGCCTGATTCAGTCTGAAATAATAGAGCTATATATTTACGATGGGAATACAAAATCTCTTATTCTTACTCACCATTCTAATTCTAAGAAAAAGAAAGGTTGTATTATAAAACCCGGAGAGGAAATAGTAGGTTTAGCTGCTGAAAACAGGATGGTAATCTCACAGAAACTTCAACATCTACGTGGAACTGATGATATAGAATTTGCTGCACCTATATTATTCAAAGAAAGGCTTGTAGGGGTATTAGGACTGGGTAGATTTAAACAGAGCGATGGAAATGAGATGAGATTCTTAACAATGATTGCAGAGTTAGCAGGGGTCTCTTTGCAGAACTGTGAATTTCTCGGGATAGCAAAAAAAGAGGCTATTACAGATGCACTTACAGGTCTTTATAACAGAAGATTTTTCTTTGAGAAGGCACGCGAGGCATCACATAAGTCAATAAAGTATCATACACCTATTTCTATATTCATCTTCGATATTGACCATTTTAAAAAATACAATGATATGCATGGTCATCCTGAGGGTGATTATATCCTTAAAGAGCTGAGTCAAATTTTAAAAGAGAACTCCAGAGAGGGAGATATAATTGCCCGATATGGTGGAGAGGAATTTATTGTTCTCATGCCTGATACTGACAAAGATGGTGCTATTGTTTATGCAGAGAAAATAAGAAAGATTATCGAGAATTATCCTTTTAATCATAGAGAAGAACAGCCCTTAGGATGTATTTCTGTTAGTGGAGGAGTAGCCACATTTCCTTTAGATGGTAGTTCTATTGATGCGGTTATTAGATGTGCTGATGAAGCGCTCTATGAATCGAAACGTTCAGGCAGGAATATGGTTACAAGATATGAACCATTTCAGTTTTCGACACAGTAGCACCATTCAATCGCATTCTGGAACATTTTAAACCAAGGAGATATATCAAGGTGCCTTTTGCAATCCTCTGGCATATAGGGAAGCTGCCATTTTAAAAATGACCTTTCAGGGTGTGGCATCATAGCGAGGTGTCTGCCATCAGGTGAACACAATGCAGTTATCCCAAATGGAGAGCCATTTGGATTAAATGGGTACTTTTCAGTAAATTCTCCATCATCATCAACAAACCTTATTGGAGAGAGTCCTCTTTGTAAGACTTCATACATTATCTCTTTTTCAGGGAAATATGCTCTTCCTTCACCATGTGCAATCCAGATACCTAAAGTAGAGCCATCCATTCCTCTTAGCATAATAGAAGGGCTTGATAGTATATGGACTGTTACGAATCTTGATTCGAACCTTGATGAGAGGTTCTTTATAAATCGTGGTTGAAACCTCTCTGGGATTCCTTTCCATGGAATCCATCCAAGAAGTGCCATAAGCTGACAACCATTACATACACCAAGACTGAATGTATCAGACCTTTCATAAAAACGTTGAAATTGTTCACGAATGTTTTTGTTAAACCTTATTACACCAGCCCATCCCTTTGCTGAATCGAGAACATCAGCATAGCTGAACCCTCCTACAAAGGCAACGCCCCTAAAATTATCAAGGTTCACCCGACCTTCAAGAAGGTCTGTCATAGTGACATCCCATACCTCAAAGCCAGCTTGATAAAAGGCAGAAGCCATCTCTCTGTCTCCATTACTTCCTTCTTCCCGTAGTATGGCTACCTTTGGTTTGGTACCTCTTTTTAAAATATACTCGGGTGTTTTCTGAGGAGTAAAACTTAGAACATACCTTGGTCCTTTCCTATCAAAATTCACATTCCTTTCTTCATCTACGCAAACAGGGTTTGCCTGGTGTCTATCAAGATGATAACTTGTCTCTTCCCATAAATCTCTAAGAACCCTCATATCTTCATCTAAAATAGTTCGGGGTTTAGAGTTTGGAGTAAAAAGGCTTATTTTTATCCTCTTTTCTAATAAGCTCCTTCCAATGATCTGATAAGGAACAGAAAAGCTTTTGAAGATAGATGTTATCTCTTCTTCATTTTCAGCAAGATATTCAAGAACCACTCCGAGCTCTTCTGAGAACAGGAGAGGGATTTCAGAATTCTGAATTTGGAATTCGGAAAATTCCACATTCTGCAATCCGCAATCAGCACTATTAATGTTTACCTCTATTCCGCAGTTTCCAGCAAATGCCATTTCTAAGAGTGTGATTATTAAACCTCCATCGCTTCTATCATGTCCAGAAAGTATTAAATTTTTATCTATCAGATGTTGGACTGCTTTAAAGGTGTTTTTGAGCAATGCAGGTTCTTCTACATCAGGGGATTCGTCGCCAATTTGACCAAATACCTGAGCCAGAGCAGAACCACCCATTCTGTAACGCCCACCTCCAAGGTCTATATATAGGATTTTACTCACTCCTGGTCTTTTAATATCAGGCGTAATAACCTTTGTAATATCAGGACATGTTGCATAAGCAGATATAACAATCATACCCGGAGCTTTGACAACCTCCCTCTTTTTGGATGAATCAATAACCATTGCAGCCATTGAAAGGCTGTCTTTTCCGCCATCAATGGCTATGCCGAGTTCAATCAATATATCTCTCAATGCAATTGCAGCTTCATAAAGTTTGGCACCTTCCCCGGTAAGTTTTGCAGCCCACATCCAGTTACCTGAACACTTAATATCTTCAAGACTGCTTATCTTTGCCCACATTATGTTTGTAATCGCTTCACCAACACTAATACGCGCCATTGCACCCGGACTTATCAATCCCTTTATTGGCTGTTCACCAATAGAGATAGCTGCTCCTGTTAATCCGAAGTGGCTCTGACTTACAACTGCGACATTGGAGAGAGTAAGTTGAAGGGGTCCTACACATTGTTGTTGAGCAATAAGTCCTGTAACAGACCTATCTACTTTATTAGTTAGAAATCTTTTTGAGCCTACAGAAATAAGGCGGAGAACCCTTTCAAGTGTTCTCATAACGTTTATGTCTTTCGGTAATCTGAGTGGTCTAAGTACAGGTTTAACACTCTGGATGTTAAATGACTTTTGTGGCATCTTTCCAAGAATCTTTGATAGATCAAGAAATACAGGTGTGCTTCTATCTATTCTGTCATATACTACAATATAACCATCTCCTGTAATCTCTCCTATAATTGAATAAGGAACCTTTTCTCTTTTGCATATATCTTGGAAAATACTGATTTTATCAGGATCAATAAGTATTGCATCATTTTCCTGGTATTCTGCACCCCATATCTCAAGAACAGAAAGGGTATTGTCACCAACAGGTATATTTCTTATATCTATTCTTGCACCTGCTGGATATACAATCTCTTTAATTACATTTGAATTCCCACCTGCACCTTGATCATGAATACTTATAATTGGATTCTCATCACCCATTTCTACACATGCCCTGATAACCCTGTTAAGTTTCTGTTCCATCTCTGCATCGCCTCGTTGGACAGCGCTGAAGTCAAGCTCTTCGATATTTTCTCCGTGTATCATACTCGAGGCAGCACCTCCACCAATACCTATTCTATAAGCAGGACCTCCTATTTTAATTACAAACATCCCCTTCTCCGGCTCCCCTTTTTCAATATGCCTGTCATCTATTTGTCCTATTCCTCCTGTAAACATTACGGGCTTAACCCATTCAATCCTTTCTCCTAAAGGAAGTCTAATACCAAAGGACCTTGTAAAACCCTGTATAACAGGTTCACCAAACTTATTCCCATAATCAGAAGCACCATTACTTGCCTCTATCTCTATTTGTAATGGTGTTGCAAGGTTTGGTGGGTATTCAAAAGATGGATCCTCCCAAGGCAGAGGATATCCTGGTATTCGAAGATTACCAACACAGTATGCAGCTGTTCCAGCTATTACTAAGCTACCTCTACCTGTTGCATGCACGTCTCTTATTCTTCCTCCTGTTCCTGTTTCTGCACCTGGGAAAGGAGCAACTCCGGTCGGAAAATTATGTGTCTCGGCTGTAAAGATAATATGATAAAGGAGTCTTGCATCTCTAAAACATGAGGGTCTATCTGTCTTTTCTGGAAGAATAGTGCATATCTCGAACCCTCTTATTGCACTTGAATTATCTTTGAAGGCAATTAAGCTATTAGACGGATTTGTTATTAAAGGTTGTTTTATTATTTCCATTAATGTATGTGGCATTTCTTTTCCGTCAATAATCAATCTACCTTTAAAAAACCAGTGCCTGGAATGTTCGCTATTTGACTGTCCAAGGTCAAAGCATTCTACATTAGTTGGATTTCGATTCAGCTCTTTGACAAATAGGTTGTAATAATAATCAATGTCCCACTCATCCAGACTAAGACCCATCTCAATATTTATCTTTCTAAAGGCTTTTTTTCCTTCCTCAATCAGTGGGACAATAAAGAAAGGCTCTGGTATTATGCCTGTTTCAAATGATTTGAGTGGTTCAGGATATGGGTATTCAGTCATCCGATCGTGAATAAGATTTAAAAAGGCATCAAGGTTTAAGGGGGTCAAGGATTCCGGTGGTTGATTTTTTTTCACTTGATCTCTCGAATACTTGAATCCTTGAGCCCTGTCTTCGAATATTAATTTATATCTCCTCGACTTTTCAATGCGTTTTATCTTTATCAATCCACATGCATGGCATACTGAGACAGCATTGGTTGACCATGCAGTTGTAAAATTCATCCTGGGACCTACTTCAATAATTGAATTTTGAGTTAAAAAACTTATCTCTGAAAGATTTTCGGGTTCGAATGTTTCAGATAGAAGCCATCGGAGCGTATCAAGTTCTTCATCAGTCAAATGGGCTGATATCTCTATATTGAAACAGTATTCTGTTTCAATATCCCTGATATCAGGAGATATTCTTTTTTTAAAAAATGATATTAAATCATCTTTCTTAAAAGGTGAAAGTGCAGGTCTCCGATAAAGATGCATTAGACTCATGTGAATTATTTTAACTCAAAATCCTTGAGATTAGATTTAGATATCGAAAATTATTATTTTAGTGATTATTATCACAGAAAACCTTACACTCAACATTTAATATTTCTGCAAATGTTACCTCCTCTTCCTTCCCCTTGCTGTGGCAGTCTGAGCTTTATGGCTCACAAAGAGACTGCCACAGCCCGACCAAATAAAAATAATATAGAAAAAATAAAAATCAATTTAGAGATATGGATTTCTTAACAGCGATAAAACATATCTTCATTACTTATGTTCAGGGACACATTTATATTGGGATTGCCATAATGA
>JACAEY010000017.1 GCA_013388605.1 Nitrospirota bacterium
AATCCATGCTCAGGCTGTCACAACCCTCACAAAGCAAAAAGAGACTTTCCTTGCTCTCGTCCATCTGATCACTCAGATAAATATTCATGGAATGTCTGGGGTGACGACACAACAGAGAAAATGAGCTCCTATACAACAAATTATTGGGCCCCAAAAAGGGTTGGTGGAGGTTATGAACCAGATGGCTCCTTAACTCAGGATGGCTCAAATATGCCTGATTATGTCACTCTTTGCACAGACTGCCATAATACCACAACAACAATTAATAGCACCAGATTGGGCAGAAATCTTTATAAGATTAATTGGGGTACTAATGGAGATTTCCACGGCGGTAGGCAAAGGATAGATAACGGAGGCGATTTTTCTGAAACAGGAGAATGGGGAGATCTAATTGAACCTTATAAAGTCAGTGGTTCCTATCCAAGAGCTAATTATGTACTTTCATGCACCGATTGTCATGAACCACATGGTTCTCAAAATGAATTCCTTCTTAGAAGAACATTAAACGGGGTGCAGAAAGATGTTATAAGCGGAAATGGTCTCTGGTATTACTGGTGTCAGGCATGTCATAGCCTTACTGGGCATTCTGTACCACTATCTCCAACTACCAATTGCTTTCAGGGCGGTGCATGCCATCGTCACTGTGATGGAACAGCATGTTCTTCAAATAATTTATTTTAAGTTCTCAATCAAAGCAAGCTCCCAATATTTGACAATCCATAAATGATTTGATATTTTTAAGCATAGAAAAAATGAAAATCAACAGGCAGAAAACCATCAAAGATAATATAACGGTCTCTAACAGGCTCAGCCCATCTGAAAAAATCAGATATATTGAAAAAGCAAAAAAGAGATTAAAATATTTCAGAAAATTACAGGTGTCAAAATGCAAAGGGAATTCGACCCTATTGAGCTGATAAATTAATTTAACAGAAAAAAAATACGATATCTCCTTATTGGTAGACAGGCAGTCGTCCAATATGGAGCAAACCTCTTCTCTTTTGATTATGACTTCTGGATACATCCTGAAGATAGGAGGAAAACATACCAATGCAAAAATAGATATCAGAAGTAAAAAGGTTCAAGTCTCCACATTTTACAATCCATAGATGACGAGTTCAAAAAGCGAAAAAGGTTTGATAGAAAATTTTAATCTACACTGGCTTTTTCCCTGTGCGGCAGGCATTTATGATGCTTGCTGAGGCTTCTTCAATCGCCCTGTTTGATATATCAAGAACCCTCCATTTCGGATGTTTCTTGAAAAACTCTCTACTCCACTCTATCTCATCTGCAACCTTCACAGGATCTGCATATTTTGCATAAGGCTCAAGCCCTAATTGCTTCAATCGTGCCTCTCTGAGTTTCACAAGACTCTCAACACTGATTATTAACCCGAAAACCTTCCGCGGATCCACCTGAAAAAGCTCTTCAGGCGGAAGCATATCAGGATGTATAGGCACATTTGCTACCTTCCAACCCTGATTTGCAAGATAAGTAGAGAGGGGAGTCTTACCTGTTCTTGAAAGTCCTACAAGAACAAGGTCTGCGAGCTTAAGTCCCTGTGGAAATTTACCATCATCATGTTTGACAGAAAAGTTAATTGCATCAATTCGTCTGAAATAATCTTCATCCAGAATATATTGACGTCCTGGAATAGAAAGGGGTTTCTCTTTTAAAAATATAGATAATTGCAGAATAAAGTCGCCGATTACATCAATAGCCTTTATATTATGATGATCTGCTTCTTGAATCAAAAAATCTCTTAGTTCTGGCTGAACAATGCTGAATGCTAACAATGCTTCATCTTTTGCAGCCTCTTTAACAATATGGGATACATATTTTTTATCTGTAACAAGAAAAAATGTCTTTACATCAAATTTTTCACGATTGAATTGAACAAGTGATGCCCTTGCTATCCTGCTAATCGTTTCTCCTGTGCCTTCACCAACAAGGTAGATAATCTTCTTCTTTAAAGAATGTCTCATATCAGCTATCTTAATTGAAAACTCCACAAAAAGAAGGTAGTAGTCTCATGACACATTAATTTTCCTTCAGGATATTCAGAGTGCAAAGGTTTAACAATCAGATCAGCTTTAATTTTCTTTGCTAATCGTAGCATAAAAGGGATTAATTCAAAAGGTGGTCTCAGGGAATAAATAAGTTCAATAGATGAATAGGTAGAAAGGTCAGGTTCCATGATATCATCTTTTATGATCTTTAAACCCTTATAATAAAAAGGAAGGATATCAGTTGCAAAAACCTGCACCCCCCTCTTTTGAAGAGCAAAAGCAACATCAGGGAAACTGCCGATTCCTATCTCCACTGCACTCATATATCTGCCAGCAATGTAATCTACCAACCCTTGATAACGATAAGGTTTTTTCAATCCTCCACATGCCTCCAGAAGAATATCTCTTCCATTGGTATCTTTGCTATTCTTGGTCTGCATGACATGCCCAATGCCTTTTCCATCTGTATCTTATGTTCTATCGTCGCCACAGCCCTTCTTGCTGAGATAACCGTATCAGGATTCACTGAGATTGATGTTGCACCACAACGAATCATGAATTCAAGGTAGTCAGGATATACGCTTGGAGCCTGTCCGCATATGGATGTGGTAACTCCATATTTCCTGCATACTGCCATAGTATATGCTATGGCTCTTAGAACCCCGAGATTTCTCTCATCATAAAGTTCTTGAACAGATGTGTCATTCCTATCCACACCGAGTACAAGCATAGTCAGATCATTTGTTCCAAAACTTACACCATCTATTTCTTCCTTACAGAATTCTTCAATCATAAATACTGCACTTGGCACCTCTACCATAATCCATAGCTGAAAACTGCGATCATTCAGGTGGTTTAACCCTTCTTCTTTCATTATCCCTATCGTCTTCCTAAATACCTCAAGTGTCCTGACAAAAGGAATCATAACCCAGATGTTAGTCAATCCCATTTTTTCTCTCGCATATCTTATTGCTCTGAGCTCAATTCGAAAAATGTCATCTTCCTTAGTATATCTGTATTCTCCTCTATACCCTATCATTGGATTTGGACCCACATGTCCTCTTTCATATTTTTCTCCGCCAGGTAATTCGAGAAATTCATCAGGTTTAAAATCGAGGAATCTATAAACAACAGGACGGGGGAAAAATGCCTCTGCTACCTGCCCTACCCCACTTGAGAATCTATTTATCATAATCTCCTCTCCACCCTCTTCAAGTAGGAGCCTTGGATGTTTTCCTATGCTGAGCATAAGATGTTCAGCTCTGAGAAGACCCACACCATCAGCATTTGTCTCTTCTGCCACCTTCTTTGCAATTTCAGGGATAGAGAGATTTACATATACTTTTGTGGCGGTAACGATCTGACTCGATAAATCTACCGGGATAATTGTAGGTTTTACCTCTTCTTTTTCTGAAGGAACTCCTTTGAAGACAAATCCACGCTGTCCATCAACAGTCACAATCTCTTTGTCTTTCAATACTTTTGTAGCATTTTCTGTCCCAACAACACAGGGAACACCAAGCTCACGACTTACAATAGCAGCATGACATGTCTTGCCACCAAGGTTTGTAACAATTGCAGAGGCATTCTTCATAGCAGGAACCCAATCAGGTGTCGTCATTTCTGTAACCAATACATCTCCTTTGTTAAAATTCGATATATCCCTGACATCTTTTATGACATTCACAGGACCTGTACCCAATCCCGGGCTTACCCCTATACCTTTTATAAGAATCTCTTCCATAACCCCCTTCCTTTCCTCAACTTTTATACTTCCCTTTAGGCTGTGCACTGTCTCGGGTCTCGCCTGAAGTATGTATATCTTACCTCTTTCGTCTTTAGCCCACTCTATATCCTGTGGATTTCCATAATGTCTTTCAATCTGTACCCCATACTGTGCAAGGCGAATGATATCTTTGTCATTCAATACTGGGGCATCCTGCATCTTTTCAGGTACAGCTACCCAATTTGTGCCTCCCTTTTGATTTGATACAATCTGCATCTTTTTCTTTGCAATATTTTTCTGGATTATTCTGAGAGTTCCTTTTTCTACCACATATTCATCAGGTGTTACCTGTCCACCTACAATTGCCTCACCAAGTCCCCATGATGCATTGATGACAACTTTATCTTCAGCACCGCTCACTGGTTCTATTGTAAACATGACACCAGAAGCACGTGATAAGATTAATTCCTGAACCGCTACACTGATAAGGACATCGTTGTGCGAAAAACCCTTTTCTTTTCTATAGGTAATAGCCCTTGGACTAAAGAGAGAGCTCCAACACTTTTTTATGCTTTTAATAAGGCTATCTTTTGTAACATTCAAGAAGGTATCCTGCTGACCTGCAAAACTTGCACCTGGTAAATCTTCTGCTGTTGCAGATGAACGGACAGCAACAGCAATATTCTTTTTCCCGGAATGTTCACAAAGGCTGTTATACGCCTTCAATATTTCTGCCTCCATATCTTTAGGCATTGTTATGCTCTCAATCTTTTTTCTTATTTTTTCCGATATATCCTGAAGAGATTTCATATCTGATATATTTACCTCTGAGAGTACTCTCTCTACTTCCTTATCCATTTTTGTCTGCTTTAAAAAGACCTCATATGCATGTGATGAGATCGCAAACCCATCTGGGACTGGAACACCAATTTTTCCTATGAGTTCTCCAAGGTTAGCACATTTACCACCAACAAGGGGAATGTCATCTATGGTTAAATCTCTAAACCAAAGAATTATATCCTGCCCTTTCATAATAAATAACCCCCTTTCTTATGATGTAAAAGATTTATGAACCTTCTTATGGCTTGTAGTCTCTGTTCTATTCTCTATAATTTTGTTTGCTATTTCTTCTATGGAGCTATTGGTAACATCTATAACTTGAAGACCCTTTATCTGATTAAATATTTTATGGCTATATTCAAGTTCCCTCCTTATGTTTGTGATATCTGTGTAATCGATAGATTTAGCATATTTAAGCCTTTTCTGCCTTATAAAGGCTAATCTCTCAGGTGATATGGTAAAACCGACCTTCTGTGTATTAAGTGCAAATATCTTTTCAGGTGGATTCATATTCAGGATAACAGGAATATTCGCAATCTTCAGATTATTGTTACATGAGAGATAAAGACTTGTAGGAGTCTTTGATGTTCTTGAAACACCAAGAATAACGATATCCGCACTATCTATCGTCTCAATACCCTGTCCATCATCATGTTTCAGAGTGAAGTCAATTGATTCAGCAAGCTTAAAAGATTCCTCTCCGATTCCTCTGAATAGCCCCGGGTTTAACACAGGGTTGATATTCCACATCTTCCCTAATCGTTCAAGTAATGGACCAAGAATATCTACAGTATAAATATCCATCTTGCGTTGTTCTTTACGAACCCATGCCCTGAGTTCCTGGGAGACAAATGAGTAAATAACAATACCTTTAACAGCCTCAGCCTGCATCAGGATCTCTTTGATCTGTTCTTTTGTTTTAATATAAGGAAATCTCTTAAAGACTGGCTCTATTTCTTTAAACTGGACAAGGACTGCACTTATCACCATCTCAGCCGTAATCCCTGTTGCGTCCGAGACAATGAATACATGCACTTTCTTTTTAGGAGGGTTCATAATGACTGATCCGGACCTTTGAAGTCAGACCCTCTCCTTAAATTTGTTATCAATCTATCTTAAATTATCACAGTGAGAACTATTTGTTCAATGAACTGTTCTTTCTTATATAACTTTTGCTCCAAGAACATTCTTCATAATTCTTATCGAAGCCTCATGATCCTCTCTTGCAAGTCCAGCAACAGAGTCTTCCACAATAGTAACATTATAGTCCCTGAGGACTGCATCTGATGCAGTAAACATTATACAGATGTGTGTAACACAACCTGTAAGCCTTAAACTATCAACATTTATTCTCTTAAGAGTTTCATCGAGGTTTGTTTTATAAAAACCTGAATAGGTAGTCTTTTCTATTACAATATCACTTTCATTCGGTTTCAATTCATCAACTATTTCTGCACCTTTTGTTCCTTTTACAGCATGATTAGGCCAGCCAAACTTAGAAAATTCTATGTCATCAGGTGCATGTGTGTCACATACATAGATAATTGGTGACCCTGTTGTTCTTGCTTTTTCTATTTCCCTTTTTATATTTGGTATTATCCTTCTTGTTTCAGGGACCTCAAGCGGAGCGCCTTCACGGACAAAATCATTTAGCATGTCGATGATTAAAAGTGCTTCTTTAGACACAACTTCCCTCCATTTAAATTCATTCTCCTATGTCTTTTAATATTCTAAATTTATCCTTGAGGGCTTTTTCTACACTTTCTGGTACCAGTTCTTTTATAGAACCTCCAAAGGAAGCTACCTCTTTTACCATCGTAGACGTCAAAAAACTATACTCTTCGCTTGGCATTAAAAAAACGGTCTCTATTTGAATATTAAGCCTTCGGTTCATAAGTGCCATCTGAAGCTCGTATTCAAAATCAGAGACTGCTCTTAAACCTCTCACTATAGCGATTCCTTCCTTCTCTTTTACATAGTCAACAAGAAGACCACTAAAAGCCTCGACCCTGATATTCTCAATACCTTCTACTGATCCTTTAATCATATTAAGCCGCTCATCAAGACCGAAAAGAGGTTGCTTCTTCTCACTCAGAGCAACTGCAACTATCACTTCATCAAATATCTTCAACGCCCTTTTTACAATATCTAAATGCGCTGATGTAAAAGGGTCAAATGTGCCAGGATAGATCGCCCTCCTTACCACCTGACCCCCCTGCCTTTCCCTTGCGTATTCTCTTTGTTATAGATTGTCAGCATAGTATCGCCATATCTATAGTTTCTCATCTTCTTTAATCCGCCTACTATTTCTGGGAGTTTCTTTTTGAAGAAATGTTCTACTATCACCAATCCACCGTCTGTTAAAAGTTTCTTTTCTTCAATCACAGGAAGTATATTGATTATCTCATCTGAAAAATAAGGGGGGTCAATGAAGAAGATATCGAATTTTCTGTTCTCAACAGCAGATTTTTTAAGAAATTCCTCTGCTTTTTTTTCTATCACAAAACCCCTTTCTTTTAAACCAAATTTAGAAAGATTTTCCTTAATTATAATTGCCCTTGATTTGTCTACTTCAACAAAGATAGCCATTGCAGCTCCTCTCGATAAGGCTTCAAACCCAACTGTGCCTGTGCCAGCATAAAGGTCAACAAAACTTGCACCCACAATTCTATACCTAATTATATCAAATATCGCTTTCCTAACTTTGGCAGAAGTAGGTCTGAGCCTTTTTTGTAATGCGTTACGCCTAAAATTTAAAGACTTTTTTGTTACGGTCATTCTTCCTTTTAAAAGACCACCTGATATCCTCATCTTATTTTTTATATTAAAATAGTTCAGTAAAAATTTTTAATATAAAAATAATTCTCATAATCCATAATATCATTCTGAAATCGTTTCAGTGTCTAAAAATAATCATCAAAGAGATGTTGAAAAAAGAGATAAATGGATATTTACCAAGTTTTTTACTCTATGGATGGATTAATCAGGAATATCTCAGGATTAATGGCTCCTTTAATCTTAACCTTTCTCCCTTGAATTTCTATTCTGCCTTCAGAAAACAACCTTATAGCTTCAGGATAAATCTTATGCTCATACCTAAGTATCCTCTCAGAAAGGCTCTCCTCTGTATCATCTTCGAATACAGAGACTGCAGCCTGTATAATAATTGGTCCTGTATCCATACCTTCATCCACAAAATGCACAGTACACCCTGAGATCTTTACACCATATTCAAGAGCCTGTTTCTGCCCATGTAATCCCGGGAAGGAAGGAAGAAGTGCAGGATGGATATTCATTATCTTATTCGGAAATTCCATTAATAAAGGTTTCCCCACAATCCTCATAAATCCTGCCAATACGACTAACCCGACTTCTCTCTTTTTTAGTTCATCCGCTATTTTTTTATAAAAATCATCTCTTGACTTAAATGTTTCTGGTTTAATCACAAGGTATTCAATACCATGTTTTTTAGCTCTCTCTATAGCAAAGGCTAAAGGATTATCAGTTATTAATAAGGATATCTTTACTTTCAGCCTTTGAGATTCTACTTCATTTATGATTGACTGAAAATTCGAGCCCCTACCTGATGCAAGAATGCCTATCCTAAGAATTGACATTGGTTATAATCTTATCTCTATAAATGCCTTTTCCCTTAAACCTTTGACCCAGTTCTTATAGCTTTCTATGAATTTTGTATCAGCAAGTTTTTTTCTAACATCCTCTTTTAAGTCATCAATGTTTTGTGGAGAGATTTTTTCATCAAGTCTTATGATATGAAGCCCCCTTTCTGTCCAGAAAGGCATACTATAATCACTCGGCTTCATCTTAGAAAGTGCATTAATGAATTCAACTGCAAGATGACTCTTTTCAATAATCCCGAGATCGCCACCAACTTTTCCAGATGGGTCATCAGAGTAAACACGTGCTAGCTCAGAGAAAGTCTCACCTGCTCTCAATCTCTCAATAACAAGCTGTGCTTTTTCTTCTATAGATTTTGTCTCAATATCATTCTCAGGTCTTTTAAAAAATATCTGCCTTAATCTATATTTTTCACCTCCAGTAAATATATCTTCATTTGTATCTATGTATTTTTTAACCTCAGCATCTGAAACAACAATTTTATTTCTAATTTCGTATTGAACGACCTTATTAATCAATATCTGTTCAGCAAGCCTTTTCTTATATTCTTCTAAGGTAAACCCCTCTTTTTTAACAGAGGCTATAAAATCTTCATCTGACATGGAATATTTCTTCTTTATGTTCTCTATAGCCTCATCTACTTCTTCATGGGAAATCCCGATTCCAAGGTTTCTTGCTTCCTGTAGCTGAAGTCTCATATCAATGAGTGTTTCAAGGAAAAAGGGTTCATTTTCTTTAAATATCTTTGCTTTTTCTTCTTCTGAAAGATTTTTGACCTGGTCTGTTGCTTCAAATTCCATCACCTTGTAAAGCTCACTCCATGTGATAACCTCTTTATTTACTACTGCTACAACCCTATCAAGAAGTACAGGAGCTTCTGATGTAAACTCTTCTAAGTAGGCTGTTTTCGGGAAAAAGAGGCTTTTACAAAAAAGAAAAATAGATAGAAGAAATATGGTCTTTTTAGATTTGTTTATATTCATACTTATCTTTTGAATGTTGAATTATAGAATATGGTATCCATGTTTCTCAATATATTAGCTAACAACTAAGAATCAGCCCGATCCGTCATTAAAGAAATTGTTTTACATAATCTTTGAAAATATATATAATATGCAAGCTTTATCTTTTTTTCCTGAAGCTTTTACTTAAGGCCTGATGGAGGGTAAAAAATTTCGTAGCATTGCAATAGTAGAAATATCTATTCTATAATTTATATAGTAATAACTTTATAAATTATTTTGCTTAACCGGATTGAAATGGAAGAATCCCTCGAGAAAATATTAACCAACTATCGAAACAATGAAGGAAATATCATAACCATCCTTCAGGATTTAGAAGAAACTTTCGGTTACATTCCAGAGGAAGCAGTAAACTGGTTTTCTAAAAGACTTAAGATTCCGGCAAGCCGTTTCTTTGGTATTGCAACTTTTTATGCACAGTTTCATCTCAAACCCCGAGGTAAAAATATCATTACTGTGTGTCGTGGAACAGCCTGCCATGTTAAAGGATCAGAGAGGTTATTAAACAGACTTTTCATTGAACTGGATATTCCTGCTGGTGAAGATACATCAGATGATTTGAAATTTACTGTAGAAAAGGTCAATTGTTTAGGTGCGTGCGGTATTGCCCCTGTCGTAGTTTTCAATAAGGAAGTACATGGTAAGATGACCCTCGACAAACTGATGCGTGATTTAAAAAGTATTAATACAGATGAGTAAAGAAATAAAAATTAAGGTATGCACTGGAACAGGTGGAATGGCAGCCGGTGGAGAAAATGTGCTGTCATTATTCAGGAATGCCCTGTTATCAGCAGGTATAGATGCAACCTTTTCTGAAAAGTGCTCAGTTGATAAAGTCGGTTGCAGGGGTTTCTGTGGAATGGATCTACTCGTAGATGTAATTGTAGATGGCAAGAAAATAACTTATAAGTATGTTAAACCTGAAATGGTTGACAGAATTGTTCAAGAGCATATTATAAGGGGCAATCCCGTTGTAGAGTGGATGGTGGAAGATGATTTCTATAATTTTCATAAAAAACAGACTAAGGTTGTTCTATCTCAATGTGGTGAAATAGACCCAGAAGATATAAATGCTTATATAGAAGTTGGTGGATATGACTCCTTAAAAAAAGTTATTACATCTATGACTCCAGAGGAAACCATATCAGTGATTAAAAATTCCGGGCTCAGAGGAAGGGGTGGAGCTGGTTTTCCTACAGGTCTTAAATGGGAGATATGTCATAGGAAAAAATCTGATAAAAAATATATCATCTGCAATGCTGATGAAGGAGACCCCGGTGCATTCATGGACAGATCTGTTCTTGAAGGGAATCCCCATTCTGTACTCGAAGGACTAACTATCGGTGCTTACTCTATTGGTGCAGAAGAAGGTTATGTTTACATTAGAGCTGAATATCCACTCGCTGTTAATAGGTTAAGAAAAGCCATTGAGCAGTCAAGGCAGAAAGGTTTTATTGGTAACGACATCTTAGGTAAACGGTTTAATTTTGATATAAAGATTAAATTAGGAGCAGGGGCTTTTGTGTGCGGTGAAGAAACAGCCTTAATAGCATCAATAGAAGGTAAACGTGGGATGCCAAGAGCAAGACCTCCTTTTCCGGTAGACAGCGGACTCTGGGGAAAGCCCACTGTTATTAATAATGTAGAAACACTTGCTAATGTCCCTTACATTATTAAAAATGGTGCAGAATGGTTTGCCTCTTTCGGTACAGAAAAAAGTAAAGGTACTAAAGTATTTGCATTAACCGGGAAAGTAAAAAATAATGGATTGATAGAAGTCCCTTTAGGTATTACCTTAAGAGAGATAATTTTTGATATTGGTGGTGGTATCGAGGGAGAGAAAATGTTTAAGGCAGTCCAGACAGGAGGACCATCAGGGGGGTGTATACCTGCAGAATTTTTAGACTTAGAAGTAGATTATGAATCGCTTGCTCAGGTTGGTTCAATTATGGGTTCAGGAGGTATGGTCGTTCTTGATGAGACAAATTGTATGGTAAACACCGCAAAGTTTTTTCTTGAATTTACACAAGCAGAATCCTGTGGCAAATGCACCCCGTGCAGGGTTGGAACAAAAAGACTGCTTGAGATACTGGAGAGAATCACCTCAGGAAATGGAAAAGAGGGTGATATAGAGTTACTTGAAGAGCTTAGCTATTATATCAAGACATCTTCACTATGTGGGTTAGGAATGACAGCACCAAACCCTGTGTTAAGCACAATTAAATATTTCAGAGATGAATATGAAGCACACATTAAAGATAGGAGATGCCCTGCTGTTGTATGCAGGGATCTTATAACCTATTCTATTCTTGAAGAACTCTGTACAGGTTGCGGTGCATGCAAAAGGGCATGTCCTGCAGATGCAATTAGGGGAATACGGAAGAAAACCCATACAATAGACACGTCTTTATGTATTAAGTGCGGAACATGCTTTGATGTATGTAAGTTTAAAGCAATAATGAAATCGTAAGGCACACCATACGCCTGACGAAAATTCGGAGACTAACATGGTGACTCTTACAATAGACGGTAAAAAGGTAACAGTCAGAAAGCTGTCCACAGTACTTGACGCCATTAAGAAGCTCAATATTTCAATACCCACTCTCTGTCATCATCCTGATCTTACCCCTTTTGGAGGATGCAGACTCTGTATTGTCGACATCAAAGGTATTGCAAGACCTACGACCGCCTGTACAACACCTGTAAGTGAAGGCATGGAAGTCATAACAACAAGTCCTACACTTGAAAAGATGAGGAGAACCACCCTTGAACTTCTTCTTTCTGATCATCCTGATGACTGCAGGGTATGCGAGAGGGCAGGAGATTGCAAGCTCCAGGAGCTTGCATATTTTTATGGTATCAGAGAAAACCATTTTCTTGGTGAACGGAGGATTTATAAAAAAAGAGATGGCAACCCCTTTATCGAAAGGGATATGGAGAAATGTATCCTCTGCGGAAAGTGTGTAAGGGTATGTGATGAAATAGAAGGTGTAGGTGCAATCGATTTTGCCTATCGTGGATTCAGAACAAAGATATGCCCTCCTTATGATAAAGACCTTGACTGTGAATTCTGTGGCCAGTGTGTTGCTGTATGCCCTACTGGTGCATTAACAGGTAAAATGTGGAAACAGAAGGGGAGACAGAATTTAAAAGAGATTGACACAATATGCCCTTATTGTGGGTGTGGGTGTAACATTACACTTTTAATCAAAAGAAACGATGTTATAAGAGTAACATCAAAACCAGAAACAATAAATGAAGGATGGCTCTGCGTAAAAGGGAGATTTTGTTATGAATTTATCAATAGTCCTGAAAGATTGACAAAACCACTTATTAGAGTAGTCCCAAAAGAGAGTTCAGCGTTCAGCGTTCAGCAGACAAATCCCCCCTTTCTCTCTTTGTCAAAGGAATTATTCAGGGAGGCTTCATGGGACGAGGCATTGAATTATATTGCTGACAGGCTAAAAGAAATCAAAGAAAAATATGGTCCTGATTCTATCGCAGGACTTTCTTCAGCAAAATGCACAAATGAAGAAAATTATCTCTTTCAAAAATTTATACGGGCTGTAATCGGCACAAATAATGTTGACCATTGCGCAAGATATTGACACAGCTCAACGCTTGCCGGTCTGGCAACAGTATTTGGTTCAGGAGCCATGACAAATTCTATACCTGAGGCAGAAAACCACGATGTTGTTTTTGTTATAGGCTCAAACACTACTGAGACACATCCGATAATAGGCTTAAAAATGAAGAAGGCTGTGAGGAAAGGCGCAGAGCTCATTGTTGCTGATCCACGGAAGATTGACCTTGTGAGGTTTGCAACAGTCTGGCTACAGCATAAACCAGGAACAGATGTGGCTCTTCTTAATTCTATAATGCATGTTATAACAAAAGAAGGTCTGATAGATAAAAAATTTATTGAAACATGGACAGAGGGTTTCGAATCATTTAAGGAACTTCTTGAAGAATATCCTCCTGAGGTAGGAGAGAAGATCACAGGAGTTCCTAAAGAAGATATTATTAAAGCAGCCCTGCTTTATGGAAATGCTATAAGACCTGGTATTTACTTTGCAATGGGTATTACTCAACATACCCATGGAACCGAAAATGTCTATTCAATAGCAAACCTTGCAATGATGACAGGAAATCTCGGTAGAGAGAGTACAGGTGTTAATCCGCTCAGAGGACAGAACAATGTCCAGGGAGCTTGCGACATGGGTTGTCTACCTGATTTTTATCCTGGTTATCAGAAGGTAAATTTACAAGGTGTAAAGGAAAAGTTTGAGAATGCATGGAAAGTCAAGCTTTCTGAAAAAACAGGATTGACCGCACCTGAAATGATAAATTCAGCAAATGATGGAAATCTTAAGGCAATGTATATAATGGGAGAAAATCCTGTTTTGAGTGATCCAGATGTAAATAATACATTAAAAGCATTAAATAAACTTGACTTCCTTATTGTTCAGGATATATTTATGACTGAAACAGCAGAAATTGCAGACGTTGTCCTTCCTTCAGTATGCTTTGCAGAAAAGGAAGGAACATTTACAAATACAGAGAGGAGAGTTCAGCTATTAAGAAAGGCGGTTGAGCCCCCTGGTGAATCAAAAGAAGATTTATGGATTATCACTCAACTTTCAAAGAGGCTTGGATATGAGATGAGATATGACTCCGCTGAAGAGGTGTTTCAAGAAGCTGGGAGGCTCTGGCCTGCACTGGCTGGCATGACATATAAGAGGATTGCAAAAAAAGGTCTTCAATGGCCATGCCCAACACCCGACCACCCTGGAACGCAATATCTTTTTAAAGGAGGTTTTCCAAGAGGAAAGGCATCTTTCAGTATTGTAAGATATAGAGAAGCAGAAGAGCTACCCGATAATGAATATCCATTTTTACTCTCGACAGGAAGGCATCTTTTCCAGTATCATACTGGTTCAATGACACGAAAGATAGATGCCATTAATAAAATAGCACCAGAGGCATATATTGAGATTAACCCTGACGATGCAAAACAATTAGGAATTGATGATGGTAAAATAATCAGGGTATCTTCAAGAAGGGGATCAATTAGTATTAAAGCTATGATTTCTGACAGACCGAGAAGGGGGATGGTTTTCATACCATTTCATTTCAGAGAGGCAGCAGCAAATATATTGACGAGTAATAACCATGATCCCATCTCAAAGATTCCAGAGTTCAAGGTATGTGCTGTAAAACTGGAAATAACTTAACTTATAACTCAGGAGGTATAAGAGATGATTCAAGCATTAAAACAACAGTCCTTATTTAGCGACATTGAGAGTGATGGTCTTGAAAAGCTTTCCAAGATAGTTAAAAAATTATCTCTTAAAAAAGGAGAACAGTTATTTAAAGAAAAAGATGATACACGGGGTGTATATCTTCTCCACTCGGGGAAAGTCGAGATATCAAGAATTACTGCCGATGGATGGAGACAGACCCTTACTGTAGTAACCCCTGGGGATTTCTTTGGAGAACTTTCCATCCTTGAAAAAAGACAGCATGTTGCAAGTGCAGTTGCTGTTGAAGATGCTGAGCTTTTCCTCCTTCCAAAGGAAGAATTTGAAAGGCTTATGGAAGAAGAGATAAAACTCGCCTGCTACATTCTAAAAAAGATTGCGATGGAGATGAGTAAGAAACTCAGACGCACCACTGATAAATTTTTGACTGCGTTAATAAGCTATTGATTTATTTCTTAAATTTTAGAAAGGGGGAATTTAAAATGTCACTTGATCCTACAAAATACGCAGACTGGGAAATAGCTGAAGAGGCTGAGAAACATATGAAAAAATCCCAGCAGTTAGCAGAGGAGCTTGGAATCGAAAAGGATGAAATGGTTCCATATGGATATTACATTGCAAAGGTTCATTTTGCTCACGTTCTCGAAAGATTAAAGGATAAGCCCGATGGAAAGTTCATCGAGGTAACAGCTATAACCCCTACACCCTTAGGAGAAGGGAAATCTACTACAACTATGGGTCTTCTTCAGGGGATAGGAAAGAGGGGTAAAAAAGTTACAGCCTGCATTCGCCAGCCGTCTGGTGGTCCGACAATGAATATTAAAGGTTCTGCAGCAGGAGGGGGACTCTCGCAATGTATTCCCCTAACAGAATTTTCACTCGGTTTAACAGGTGATATCAATGCTGTTATGAATGCACATAATCTCGCTATGGTGGCTTTAACAGCAAGGATGCAGCATGAGTTTAACTACACTGATGAACAGCTTGCAAAGAGAAATCTAAGACGTCTGAACATAGACCCTAAGAATGTTGAGATGGGCTGGGTTATAGACTTCTGTGCACAGGCGCTCAGAAACATAATAATTGGGATTGGCGGTAAGATGGATGGTTTTATAATGCAATCAAAATTTGGTATAGCTGTCTCTTCTGAGGTTATGGCTATACTTTCTATCTTTAGCGACCTTGCAGATTTCAGAAAAAGAATGGGTAGTATCGTGGTTGCATATGACAAGCAGGGTAATCCTATAACTACTGAGGATCTCGAGGTCGCTGGTGCCATGACTGCATGGATGCGTAATGCAATAAATCCGAACATGCTACAGTCAATTGAAGGTCAGCCGTGTTTTGTCCATGCAGGACCATTTGCAAATATCGCGGTTGGTCAGTCTTCTGTTGTTGCAGATAAAATGTGTCTTAAATTAGCTGATTATCATATTACAGAATCAGGCTTTGGTGCAGACATTGGCTTCGAAAAATTCTGGAATGTTAAATGCCGGTATTCAGGTAATATTCCAAATGTATCTGTCATTACTGCTACTATAAGGGCTTTGAAGCATCATGGTGTGAATGCTGGAGCACCCCTTGTTGTTCCTGGAAGACCGATTCCAAAAGAATATTATGAAGAAAATCTCAAATGGCTTGAAGATGGGATGGCAAATTTAATCCACCATATAAATACAGTAAAGAAGGCGGGTATAAATCCTGTGGTTTGTATTAACCGTTTCCATACCGATACTGACGAAGAGGTAAAACTAACAAGAAGGATGTGCGAGGCTGTAGGCGCAAGAGTGGCTGTTTCTGAACATTGGAGATATGGAGGAGAAGGAGCTCTTGAGCTCGCTGATGCGGTCCTCGATGCATGTAACGAAAAAGTCAATTTTAAATTCCTCTATAATCTCGATACACCATTACGTAAGAGGATTGAATTGATAGCAAAAGAGGTTTATGGCGCCGATGATGTAACATATTCTCCAGAGGCCACAGTAAAGGCAGAGCGGTATGAAAAAGACCCAAAATTCAGAGACTATGCTACCATGATGGTAAAGACACACTTGTCTCTCTCTCATGACCCAACTATTAAAGGTGTTCCAAAAGGCTGGACTCTCCATATAAGGGACTTCCTTACATATGGAGGAGCGAGGTTTATATGCCCCGTAGCAGGAAATATCAGCCTAATGCCAGGAACATCATCTGATCCAGCCTATCGTCGTGTTGATGTAGATTTAAAAACAGGCAGGGTAAGAGGATTGTTTTAATATTCTAAAAAGTGTTGCCCCTTGGTATTAACCAAGGGGCACAGTTTCACAAATTCAAAAATTTACTAATAAAAAGGCCTGCCCATTGATTTACATGTTGTTGTGAGCATCCTTGTTGTAATTTGTTCATTCACAGGATATAATCTTTTATGAATTCCTCCATCTTTTACAGAGTAGAAAAATATATAACTGTAATGACTTTACTTTTCATCCTTCTTCTACTTTACCCATCACTCTTATCTCCAAAAGAACCAACAAGAGATGTTATTGTTATTACTGTAAGTGGGGTTATAAATCCTGTTTCTGCTGAATATATAGAGAAAAACTTAAAGAGGGCTAACGAAAAAAAGGTTGAGGCACTTATCATCGAACTGGATACCCCAGGTGGACTCGATACATCAATGAGAAAGATTGTTAAAGACATTATAGGGAGTGGGGTGCCGGTTATTGTATATGTTTCTCCAAGTGGTAGCAGGGCAGCTTCTGCAGGTGTATTCATAACACTCGCAGCCCATATCGCAGTAATGGCACCTGGCACAAATATAGGAGCAGCACATCCTGTTGGTATAGGAGAAAAGATGGACAAGGTTATGGCTGAAAAAGCTACCAATGATGCAGCAGCATATATAAAATCACTTGCAGAAAGGAATGGTAGAAATGCAGAATGGGCTGAAGATGCTGTTAGAAAAAGCATCTCTGCAACAGAGGAAGAGGCATTTAAAAAGGGCGTAATAGATTTAATCAGTAAAGACCTTAATTCCCTTCTTTCTGATATAAACGGAATGAAAGTAAAAACAATTATGGGTGAAAGGATTCTTAATACAGCTAAGGCTAAAGTTATAAGAGAGGAAATGGGATTCAGGCATAAGATACTTAGCCTTATATCTGATCCAAATATAGCATATATACTTATGCTTCTCGGTTTTTATGGACTTTTTTTTGAACTAACTAACCCTGGTTCAATCTTCCCTGGTGTAATGGGAGGCATCTGTCTCATCCTTGCTTTTTATGCGTTCCAGACGCTTCCTGTAAATTATGCTGGGCTCCTTCTAATTATCCTTGCGATAATCCTTTTTATACTTGAGGTTAAGATTGTTTCTCATGGAGTACTTACAATCGGAGGCATAATCTCCATGATCATAGGATCTCTCATGCTTTTTGAATCACCAGCACCTTTTATGAAGCTCTCTCTCAGGCTCATTCTTCCTGCCGTTGTTATAACCGCATTATTCTTTACTCTCACATTAAGCCTTGCATTTAAGGCTTACAGAAGAAAGCCAGTAACAGGACCTGAGGGTCTAATAGGAGAAGAAGGGGTTGCAGGAACTGACATAACAAAAGATGGAGGTATGGTATTATTACATGGTGAGCGGTGGTCAGCATTTTCAGATGAACCTATCTCACAGGGTGAAAAAATAAAAGTTCAGGCTGTTTCAGGGTTAAAAGTAAAGGTGAAAAAACTTGGATAAGTTTACATAGTTTACTTTGTCTGTTCTGTCTTAAAAAAAGAGATAAACAATCTCATAACTCAATAAACTGTGCAAACTAAGTAAACCTTTAAAAGGAGGATGAAATGCCATTAGCACCATCTTTTTTAAGTTTAGTTCTTGTAATTTTTTTAATCGTTTATTTTCTTTCAAGTGCAATAAAGATACTGAGAGAGTATGAAAGAGGTGTCGTATTCCGACTTGGAAGAGTCATTCCTGTCAAGGGTCCCGGACTTGTTATAATCTGGCCAATAATAGACAGGTTAGTTAAAGTCAGTCTCAGGATTGTTACAATGGATGTCCCTGCACAGGATGTCATAACAAAGGATAATATCTCTGTTAAAGTGAATGCAGTCGTATATTTCAGAGTCATTGATCCAAGTAAGGCTGTTACAGAAGTTGAGGATTTTCTTTATGCAACATCGATGATTGCCCAGACAACGCTACGAAGCATTCTTGGACAGAGCCAGCTTGATGACCTCCTTACAAGAAGAGAAGAGGTTAATGCAGAACTTCAGAAGGTAATTGACTTCCAGACTGAACCCTGGGGAGTAAAGGTTACTGCGGTTGAAGTCAGAAACGTTGACCTTCCATCAGAGATGTTAAGGGCGATAGCGAGACAGGCAGAGGCTGAACGTGAGAGAAGGGCTAAGATTATACATGCGGAAGGAGAATTCCAGGCATCACAGAAACTCGCAGATGCAGCAACTATTATTGCTACCGCTCCATCAGCATTACAGCTCAGGTTCCTTCAGACCTTGACCGAGATTGCCACTGAGAAAAACTCAACGATTGTCTTTCCTGTGCCAATAGATTTACTTAAACCCTTTCTTGACAAAAAAGAATCTACCACCTAATCAATGCTGATGCCCATGTAAGACCACCTCCAAATGCCTCAAGGAGAATATAGTCTCCATCTTTTATCTTTCCTGTCATAAAAGCCTCATCAAGGGCTATTGGAATAGATGCAGCAGAGGTGTTTCCATATTTATAAAGGTTCACCAAAACCCTATTCATGGGTAACCCAATCCTCTCAGCAGTAGCCTGAATAATTCTCAGGTTTGCCTGATGTGGAATGAGTAGAGAAAGTTGAGCGGGATTTAATTTATTATCTTCAAGGATTTTAACAACAATATCTTCTAATGTCCTAACTGCAAATTTAAATGTCTCATTACCTTTCATTTTGATATAGTGCAACCGTCTATCTACTGTATCCCTTGATACAGGGTTTCTTGAGCCGCCTCCTGGAATATGCAAAAGCTCCCACAGACTACCATCTGAATTTATATTTATGGAGATAATACCCCTTTCTTCTTCTGTTGGCTCAAGAATAACCGCACCGGCGCCATCTCCAAACAGTACACATGTTGTTCTATCTTCCCAGTCTGTAATCTTTGAGAGGACCTCTGTACCTATTACAAGTATCCTTTTATGCATTCCTGATTTTATAAAACTGTCTGCAATATATAATCCATAGAGAAATCCCGAACATGCTGCATTAATATCAAAGGCTGCCGCATTTTTAGCCCCAATTTTATGTTGAAGAATACAGGCAGTTGATGGAAATGGCATATCCCCTGTTACAGTTGCTGTAATTATAAGTTCAATATCTTCTCCTTTCAAAGAAGCCCTATCAAGAGCAAGCTTAGAAGCTTCATATGCAAGGTCTGATGCTGCTTGATCATTTGAGGCAATTCTGCGCTCCTTTATCCCTGTTCTCTCTGTAATCCAATCATCAGTGGTATCCACCATTTTTTCAAGATCAGAATTAGTCAGGATTTTTTCCGGAAGATAAGAGCCTGTCGAAATAATCTTACTTCTTACCAATGTTATTCACCATATATTTTTCTATGTAAGATGCTATAACCTCATATACTTTTTTTGATGAGAATTCCATAGCAACTTTAATTGCATTTTTTATAGCCTTTGCTGTTGATCTTCCATGGCTTATTATACATGTGCCATTTATCCCAAGGAGTGGTGCACCACCATATTCATCATAGTCTGTTTTCTTTTTAAAACCTATAAGAGCTTTCTTCATAAGAAGGTAGCCAATTCTACCCACCGACTGCTCTGCGATTTCCCTTTTGAGTATTTTTACTATCGCATCTGCAAGACCTTCACTCGTTTTCAAGACAACATTTCCTGTAAAACCATCACAGACAATAACATCTGATATTCCTGTAAAAATATCTTTGCCATCTATATTGCCTGAAAAGTTTATCTCAATCTTTTTTAGAAGCTTGAAAGCCTCTCTTGTGAGTTCATTGCCTTTTGTGTCTTCCTCTCCTATACTAAGAAGTGAGACTCTGGGATCATCTCTTCCAAAAATTGCTTTACAATAAGCACTACCCATCAGTGCAAATTGAAAGAGGTTCTCTGGTTTACAGTGAAGATTAACACCAGCATCAATGAGCACAAAAGGGGCTTTTAAAGAGGGCATTATTGCTGCTATCGCAGGTCTGACAACGCCCCTTGATGTGCCGAGCTGTAATAAGGCTGTTGCCATTACAACACCTGAGTGACCGGCACTCACAAATGCATCAGCCTCTCCATTCTTAACAAGCTCAATACCTCTATTTATTGACGAATCCCTCTTCTTTCTTATAGCAACAGATGGAGATTCATCCATACTTACTATTTGAGAGGCGTGTTTTATTATTATTCGATTGGAAGGAGATCTTTTCCCATCAAGCTCTCTCTGAATTAAAGATTCATCACCTACAAGGATTATATCTATGCCTTCTACATCATTGACTGTTTCGATAGCACCTTCTATATTTACTGCAGGGGCATAATCTCCCCCCATTGCATCAAGGGCGATTATCATTATTCTTTTTCGACTACTTCAAGAACCTTACGACCGTTATATGATCCGCAATTAAGGCATACCCTGTGAGAAAGCTTCAACTCATTACAATCAGGGCAGAGGCTCAGATTGGGTATCTGTCCTTTCCAATTAGCCCTGCGCTTATCCCTTCTTGACCTTGTATGTCTGTGTTTAGGATTAGCCAATTTCCTCTCCTTTCTATACTCCTTTGTTAAGTAATTTTTTAAGAATCTCGAGCCTCGAATCTGTACCTTTTTCACTGCAACCACAGTTGCCTTCATTCAAATCTGCTCCGCACTTCAGGCAAATCCCTCTGCATAACTCATTACAGAGAGGTTTCATGGGAATATTTAGTATTATCTGTTCCTTGACAAGTTCTGAAAGATCAAGCTCATCTCCAGAATAAAAACCCATGTCCAGTTCATCATGTTTTAGCTCGTGTTTTTCTTCCCCTTTGAGATCCTCAACAGGATTATACACAACATCAACTGCGATATTCAGCATAAGCCTGAAATCTTTAAGACACCTGCTACACCGAAGTTCAACATTAGCGTCAATTTTACCACTTATCAAGACTTCTTTGTCTGTCCTGTTTATCCTCATCTGTGCCTGTGTAGGATATGAGGAATCATCAGATATAATCGTCTCTTTAAATTTTACCTCTATCCCTTCATCTGGAATTTCTGAAATAATAATCTTCATTTGATTATCTCTTATTTTAGTTCACCATATGAATGCAGACCTGAAAGTAGTAAATTTACCCCAAGGTAAGTGACTATTACTGCAAAAAACCCGAGGACTGCAACTATCGCAACGCGTTTACCTCTCCAACCCCTAATCATCCTACTATGAAGGTAAAAGGCATATATAAACCATGTAATTAAAGACCATGTCTCCTTCGGATCCCAACTCCAGTAAGTACCCCACGCCTGGTCAGCCCATATAGCACCAAATATCAATCCACCGAGTGTAAAGATGGGGAATCCGATAGCGATACTTTTATAAGTAATTTCATCAAGAATCTGTGAAGAAATATTAAATTTCTCTATGACTGTCTTTAGAATATTACCAAACCTCCATACTATAAATATAATTGATATAGTTGAAATCCAGCTTATAATCCTAACCGCCGCCGATTTATTCATAAAAGATGCCCTGAATAAATAATTTTTAATAAATTCTTCAGGTCTTACCGCCACTTTAAATGTCATGAAATCTATGCCCATTGATATAAGCAAGACCGCGAATACTCCAAGAGTGAATGCCCAGAATATATATGCAGGTTGATTTTTCTTTTCAGTATTTATAATGAGATACATAAGTCCAGTACTGAAGGAGATTGCAAATGCAGCGTATGCTATGAAACTCATTGTAACATGTGCAAGTAGCCAGTTACTTTGAAGTGCTGGAATTAAAGGATGTATCTCCTTTGACATTCCTGTTATGTCTATAAATGCGAGGGCAAGACCAGCTACAGGTGTGACAAATGCACCGAAAGAGCGATTCTTGTATCTAAATTCTACTATTAAATAACCAAGAATAAGACACCATACAAAAAATATTATAGACTCATAAAGGTTTGTTAAAGGTGCAGACCTCAAAAAACCCATTCCACTTATATCATTGAATTCCTTCCATCTCATGAGAATAGCTATTGTCTGTGAAAAAAATCCGGCTATGGTTATCGTTGTTGCCACTATCCCGACTGACTTATTTCTAAACGCAAGATAGGTTATGTAAATTATCATGGCTATTATATATGCCATAGTTGAGAGTCCGAAAAAGACAGAGCTATCCACTTATTTACCTCCTTGTTGCCTTTCTTTAATCAGCGAGATCATCCTTCCTATCTTCCTCTCAAAAGCAGGTCTATTTTTATTAGATACCCCTGCGATATGCACTTTTGTATTACCCCGATCTTCAATAACCATGACCCATAGTCTCCTATGGCTCATGAAGAAGGCAATGAAAAGTCCAACGGTCATTGATGTGCTTGCAAGATATATAATCCATACACCGGGATCTTTTCTTATCTGCAGACCTGTGTACTGAGAACCCCATAGGTCTAAAAATTCTACTATATGACCTTCAGGCAAACGTCCAGTCAGAGGATATCTCTTATAAATCCATCCAGAGTATTTGTCTCTGCCAGCTTCTTTGAAATCTATAAATACAGCAGGGTTATTCATCATCTCTGCGAATGTAAATGGTCTTCCCTCCTTATCAAATGCAAGTGCAGGACTGAAATCCCTTATAGTCCCCTCGATATTACTATACGGTATAACAAACTTTTCTCCAAAATTTAATCTCTTGATTTCTGATGAACCGGATTTTGAAGTCAACCTTAGAACAAACCATCCAGGAGCGTTCGGAATCATTCCATAACTTGCCTGATAAAAGGTTGTTCCCTTATAACTTAATGGGTCATTTACCTCTATCGATTTTTTAACAACCTCCTTACCACCATCTATAACAGTAAGCCAGCTTTTAAATTCTTTTGGGGTGTTCGAATTCTCATAAAATTCTACATCAAAATCCTCGCAGCGTATGCTGAAACCGAGAGGCTGGATTCCGTTCTTCCTCAGTATCTCTTTCAGTTTTTTTTCTTTCATATTCAGTAACTCTGACGCTTTTGAAATATCACCCCATGATGCTTCAAGGGCATTCAGTATCCTTTCCAAGTTCATTTCATCAATTGGTCCAGAAGGTGGCGAAAATCTAAATGCTACAGCAGTTCTTCCCTCTGGCAAATTAAGGTACCCTTTATAACCGAATGCAATACCGATAAGTGCTCCTATCAGAATGAATATAATACTTAGATGGGTCAAGTAAACCCCTAATCTTGTATAATTACCTCTCTGCGCATAAAATTGATAACCTTTATCCTCTTTTGATTCTGAAAAATTAAAACCTATTGCTCTTATTGAGCTTGCTACAGCTTCTTTAATTTTATCAGGTTTGCCTTTTAACACTATTTCCCTTCTTATAGGGGCTGTTTCAAAATGCTCTCTTGCCATTGGCTTCATAGGTTCTTTTATGAGTTTTAATATTCTTGGTAGGCGAGCTATTGAACATATAATAATATTTGCAGAAAATAGTATCAGTAGAGTTATGAACCACCATGAATGGTACATATCCATGAAGCCGAGTTTTTCGAGTATATTGTATAGAGATGGGGCGAGAGATTCTCCAAAGAGCCTTGTAAGGATATTGATGTTCCTTTCAGGCTCAGCCCGCTGTTCAAGAACAGTTCCGATAATTGAAGTAAGGGATATCAGAGAAAATATAACGATTGCAAATTTTACAGACGCAAAGATATCCCAGATTCTATCTATAAATGTCTTTTTCTCTTCAGACAATATTCAGTACTCCCTTTAAAGAATTCAAATTATTCAAAGAAAAATTATATAATTTTAACAGAAATAAACTTAAAAAGTCATTAGCTAAAGCATATGTTCTTTCTCAACTATCTCCATCAACGGTGACTAAAAGTTCAGTGAGGATATAGAAAATTTTGTGTCTTTCTTATTTAAATTGAAGGCACGACGGATTCCACTAATTAAGAGGTGGAATGGCATCCTTATGTGCCTGATCTTTTGTCATTCCCGTAGAAGTGTTAATCCAGACATTCTCCTACATTGATGTTCTTAAAATTTTTATGAATGAACCAGAAATTTTAAGGTTTGTAATATTTCTTTTTCTTTGGGAGATAGTCCTGCTCAATATAACCACCATAATCATGTGGGTACTTATAGCCAATACCATGCCCAAGTTTCTTAGCACCTTTATTATGGCTATCCTTTAAATGATCAGGCACCTCCATAGTCTCTTCAGTAGCTATATCATTTAATGCAGATTCTATTGCTCTATAACAGGCATTACTTTTCGGTGCATTTGCAACATAAATTGTTGCCTGAGCAAGTGGTATCCTCGCCTCTGGCATACCTATAAACTCTACAGCCCTTAAAGCAGATGTGGCAACTACCAGTGCAATAGGGTCAGCATTTCCTACATCCTCAGAGGCACATATAACAATGCGCTTCGCTATGAATCGAGGGTCTTCACCTGCGTAGAGCATCTTTGCAAGATAGTAGATAGCAGCATTAGGATCTGAACCCCTCATACTTTTTATAAAAGCAGAGATTGTATCATAGTGCTGGTCACCCTTTTTGTCATAGAGTATGACTTTTTTCTGAATAGACTCCTCTGCAATCTCAATAGTTATTCTTATTTGACCATTATCATCCGGTGGTGTTGTTAGGGCAGCGATCTCCAATGCTGAGAGGGCTTTTCTTGCATCTCCGTCAGACATCTTGGCAATATGATTGAGGGCATTCTCATCGGCTACTATTATAAGATTACCAAGTCCGCGCTCTTTATCCTCGATAGCCCTTCTTATTATCACTAATAGTTCTTCTTTTGTGAGTGGTCTTAGCTGGAAAACCTGACTCCTTGAAAGGAGTGTTGAATTTACATAAAAGAAAGGGTTCTCAACTGTCGCAGCTATTAAAATAATATTTCCTTCCTCAACATCAGGAAGTAAGGCATCCTGCTGAAGCTTATTAAACCTGTGAATCTCATCGAGAAAGACTATAGTCCTTTCGCCATGTTTCTTCCTTGACCTTGCTTGTTGGATGACCTTTCTCAGCTCATCAAGCCCGATTGTAGCTGCATTAAGCCATTCAAAATGTGCCTTTGTCTTTTCTGCTATTATTCTTGCGAGAGTAGTTTTGCCTGTGCCAGGTGGACCATATAAGATTAATGATGTTATCCTGTCTGCTTCTATCGCTCTGTATAAGAGTTTACCTTCACCAAGAATATGTTTTTGTCCTACATATTCACTAAGGGTCATGGGGCACATGCGATAAGCAAGAGGTGAAACATTAGCTTCATTTTTAAAAATTTCCATACTTTATGTTTGCTGATATAATAAGAAATTTTCAAGATATACTGTCCACTCAAGGCTGATAGGAAATGATATACTATTTAACCTTATAAAAATTAAAATTCCTTGAACTCAACAATAGGAGGCATCATATGTTCCATGTAGCGGACATGAAGGAAATTATTGAAGGTAAAATCACTGATGTATATTTTGAGAGGTCATTGAAGATACTCAAAGCAAAAGGATTAAATCCGATTGTAAAGGCAGAATTTATAGCTAAAAGCCTTCCTGAAAACTGGCAATGGTCAATATTTGCAGGTCTTGAAGAGGCGATGTATCTTATGAAACATATACCGATTAAGGTAAGGGCGATGAGAGAAGGAACGGTCTTTTATCCATACGAACCTGTGATGGAAATCGAAGGAAATTACCAAGACTTCTGCATATATGAAACTGCTATTCTTGGTCTTATATGCCAGGCATCAGGAGTGGCGACTAAAGCAGCAAGGCTTAAAAAGCTCGCAGGAGAAAGGCTTGTCGTAAGTTTTGGTGCTCGCAGAATGCATCCAGTAATTGCTCCTATGATAGAAAGAAATGCCTATATCGGGGGATGTGATGGTGTTGCAGTTGTAAAGTCTGGAGAATTAATTGGTGAAGATCCCATGGGAACCATGCCCCATGCCCTGATTATCTGCTTTAACTCTACAGTCGAGGCTTTAAAGGCTTATGATGAAGTATTGGAACCGAAACTCAAGAGGGTTGCGCTAATTGACACATTTCTTGATGAAAAGTTTGAATGTATAAATGTAGCAAAGGCACTAAGGAAAAAACTTTATGCAGTGAGGTTTGATACACCTTCATCAAGGAGAGGAAACTTTTACAGACTTCTTGAAGAATGCAGGTGGGAGCTTAATATAAGAGGTTATGAACATATAAAATTTTATGTCAGTGGTGGAATCAAAGAAGTTGATATACCTACTTTGAATCCGGTTGTTGATGGTTACGGTATAGGGACATCAATAAGTAATGCACCTGTTGTTGATTATGCTATGGACATTATGGAGGTCTCGGGAAAACCTTTAGCTAAAAGGGGAAAGTGGTCAGGCAGCAAGAGGGTCCTTGCATGCCCTAAGTGCGGGGAGAGAAAAATAGTTCCCAATGTGAAAAAACAGTATGTCAGTTCCTGCGGTCATAAATTCGAAGATGTCCTTATCCCTGTTCTTGACAAAGGGAGATATCTTATCCAGCAAGAAAAACCTTCAAAAATTAGAAAGAGAGTACTTGATTCTGTTAAATCACTTCCACTTGAGTAACATTCCTTTAGGCTCTATTTACATACTAATTGCGATTCTATTGTGGAGCTCTCTTGGTATCGTTGTGAGATTATCAGGTGTTGAAATACATATTCTTATGTTTTATTCACTATTGATATCCCTTATCGTTCAGGGAATTATACTGTCCCAAAAAAATTATAGAAAAGAGATTCCTGATATTAAAACCATGATGTATCCAGCAATTCTTGGATGTCTCTCACTTTTAAATACATTTACTTATTTCTATTCATTCAAAAATACATCAATAGCAAATGCAGTTCTAACCCATTATACAGCACCTGTAATCGTTGCTTTTCTCGCCCCGATATTTCTAAAAGAGACAATTACAAAAAAAACCTTTATAGCAATAACTGTAGCTTCTGTTGGGCTTTGGATAATGCTTGATGGATTCTCATTCAAAGAAAAAGAAATGGCAGGTGTCATGGCAGGTCTTGCATCTGGACTTGCATATGCGATAATAATTATATATCTCAGGATTCAATCAAAGAACTTCCATCCGCTTGTCTTTGCTTTTTTCTCAAATGCAGTTATCGTCCTCTTACTAATACCCTTTATAAGAGATTTTCCACTACATGCTCTTTGGAGTTATTTAGTAATGGGAATTATTCATTCAACTATAGCACCTATTCTGTATTTTAAAGGCCTCCAATATGTTACTGCCAACAGGGCTGCTGTCCTTGGCTATATAGAACCAGTTGGTGCAATATTTTTTGGAACAATATTTTTAAGCGAGCATCCGTCAGTTTTATCACTCATTGGTGGGGCATTAATTATTTTTTCCGGTTATCTCACTTTGAGAAATTCAGCAAGTTAAAGACTGTTCTTACATCCTTATTACATCAATAGGCTGAATTTTTGTTGCCTTTTTTGATGGATAAATACCAGCCACAATGCCGACCCCTACAGATGCAATAAAGGATATCATGAGACCTGTCAATGAGATAGTAAAAGGGAGTTTGGATAATGAAAGGATAATTACCGTTGTTATAAAACTGATTATCACACCAATTGTCCCGCCACTTAAGGATATAAAGGCTGATTCTATTATAAATTGTAGAATAATGTCCCTTTTCCTCGATCCAACTGCTCTCCTTATACCAATCTCAACCCTTCTTTCATTAACTATG
Organism: Nitrospirota bacterium; assembly: GCA_013388605.1. Classification (GTDB taxonomy): domain Bacteria; phylum Nitrospirota; class Thermodesulfovibrionia; order Thermodesulfovibrionales; family SM23-35; genus JACAEY01. The sequence continues at coordinate 28,416 of JACAEY010000017.1, forward strand.
AGAATCATGATAGATAAAATACCAATACCACCTATAAAGAAAGAGACTGCTGCAGCAACCTTGCCGAGGACATTCACCATTGACATTGCCTGTGTTTTTAAAGCCATTACATCTTTTAAATCAATAACAGTAAAGTCATCTTTTTGTTCACCTCTTATCTTGTGTCTTTTTCTCAACAAATCCTCTATCTCTGTCTTTACCATTGGAATAGACTTTTCATCAATCGTCTGAACCGAAATACTATTGATATAGTCCTTATTAACGAATCTTCTAAGGAAGGTATTTAAAGGTATAAATATCTGATTATCCTGATTAAATCCTGAGACATCCACACCCTTTTCTTCCATTAATCCTATTACCTGACATGGAACTCTCCAAATAAGTATATGGTGTCCGATAGGGTTGACTTCACCAAAAAGGTTTTTTGAAACCTCTTTGCCAAGTACAGCTACCCTATTTAGATTTTTATTATCCTCTTCAGTAATAAAACTTCCTATTTCTACTTTGAAATTTCTAACCTCAGTATAATTTGGTGTGACACCCATAATGAGGATAGATTTGAGAGATATATCTCCATATCTTACAGGAAATGTTTTATTACCTGAAGGAGACACTGCCTTTATATATGGGGAACTTTGTAGTATCGCATCTGAATCTTCAACTGTAAGTGTTGTTGCCTCACTCAGTAACCTTGTAACAGTTCCAAACCTTCTTATAACTCCACTTCTTATGATAAGGAGATTTTTACCGAGGTTTTCTGTCTCCTTTTCTGTCTTTTTTACCAGGGAATCAGACAGGTTGGATACAACAATAAGAGAGAAGGTTCCAAGAAATACACCAAGAATGGCAAGGGCGGTCCGCAGTTTGAAATTCAATAGAGATCGCATGGCTATCCTGAGATTGAGAAATGTTCTTTTCATCTCCTTACTGCTTCTATGGGCTTAAGGTCTGCAGCCCTCTTTGCGGGCTGTAAACCAAAACCGATCCCGATTACCCAGGAAAGGAATAAACCTACAACAAATGCCTTCCATGAAAAATGAATAGGAAACTCTGCAATATATTTTAGAAGTCTTGAAGCAAATATAGCAATTATGAAACCTGTAAAACCTCCGACAGTTGTTAAGATAACTGATTCACATAAAAACTGGAAAAGTATATCCCTCTTTTTTGCCCCAACCGCTCTTCTTATTCCTATTTCATTTGTCCTTTCTCTAACAGATAACAAAAACAGGTTTGCAAGGACAAACCCTGCAACGATCAAAGATATAACACCTGTGATTCCAAGAAAAATAACGAGTGAACCTGTAAGGGCAACGAGAAATTTTATAATCTCTTTTGGTGAGATTATTGTGAAGTCATCCGGCTCTCCACCAGGAATACCGTGTCTTTTCCTCAAAAACGCCCTGAGTTCTTCTATATGATTATATAAATTCTCCTGATCCATGAATCTCACCCTCAATGCCCTCACATATTTTGTCTCATTCTCTAATTTCCTCATGAGAGTTGTTATTGGAATAACAATCCTATCATCAAGGTTCTCACCAGCAGGAGAAGTCCCTCTTTCTGAAAGGACTCCTACTATCTGAACAGGAATAGTCTTAATAAGGACATACTTTCCAACAGGGTTTTCATTTCCAAAAAGCTCCTTCACGAGATACTGACCAATAAGTCCTACATTTTTTAGCCCGTTTACATCATCTTCTGTAAAATCAGAACCTTCAACAACAGGCCAAGACCATGCAAGACTATAATCACTTGTTGAACCTACTATCAAAGTTTGATATTTCTTATCCTTATAAGATACTGTTATCTCTCTCATAGCTGTCATAGGAACTACGAGATAGGCACTATCAAAAGTTTCTTTGATAGCCTCAATATCATCAAGGGTTATCGTCTTCTGTCTCTCTCCAACAGCCCTTGCTTCTTCACCTCCACCCAGAATAAGTAATGAATCCGGACCAAAACGTGCTACGATCTCAAAAGCCTTTTTATATGCCCCTTCAGTCGCTGCAACAATGACAGTAATCGAAGAGATGCCAAGCGCAACACTGATTAAACAGAAAAAAGTCCTCAGCTTGAAAGAGTGAATAGCTTTGATGGATTGGGTTATAATCTTAAAAAATCTGTCCATATAATTCTATTCAAAAATAAGCCCATCCTTTATATAAATAATCCTCCTTGCATATTCAGCAATATGAGGATCATGAGTAACGACTACAACTGTCTTTCCTTGTTTATTCATCCTTGACAGAATATCCATGATTTCGCTGGCAGTTTTGCTATCAAGCTGACCTGTGGGTTCATCTGCAAGAAGGAGGTCAGGTTCATTAACCAATGCTCGAGCGATAGCAACACGCTGTTGTTCACCACCTGAAAGCTGATTTGGTCTAAATCGAGACCTACCCTCCAATCCAATGAGTTTCAGAAGTTCTATCGCCCTCTTTTTTGCACTGTCTTGACGGGCACCAGCATAACCAGTATAAAGGGTTGGCAACAAAACATTTTCAAGGACAGTAGCATAGGGAAAAAGATAAAAGTTTTGGAATACAAAGCCGACGTGTTCATTCCTTATCTGTGATAATTCATCATCGGTAAGGGTTGAGACCTCTCTATCAGCCAACACATAGCGTCCCGAAGAAGCTGTGTCAAGACATCCAATTATATTCATAAGGGTTGTCTTGCCAGAGCCAGATGTCCCCATAATAGCAACAAATTCCCCTCGCTCAATTGTAAGATTAATACCTTTTAAAATTTCAACTTGAATATCACCTATCCTGTATATCTTTCTGATATTTTCCATCAGGCATAAAGGCATAGGTGTTAACTCTCAGTTTTTACTGAAACTGGAAGGATTAATTTTGTTGCGACTGTGTCTCCTTCTTTAAGCCCTGTTATAATCTCTGTATTTTCCTCACCTCTTATTCCTATCTTTAATTCTACTTTTTCAACCTTATCAGGACCTATCACTTTATATGCAACCTGTTTACCCTTTTCGAACTTTATGGCAGCATTAGAAACAGTAAGAATATTCTTCTTTTCCACGATGATTATCTTCACATGGGTGGTCATCTCTGGCTTTAAAAAACGGGTGTCGTCCTTTAATACCTTCACAATTGCAAGGTAATAAACAATATTCTCTCTAACAACAGGTTGCGGATAAATTTTTTCTATCTTCCCTTTGAAAAGCTTATCAGGAAATGTATCAACATAATATTCCACCTCTTGTCCTAACTTAACCCTTCCTGTGTCTGTCTCATCAACATATATCCACATCTCGAGGCTTGTTGGGTCAATTACTGTAACAAGATTGGCGACCTGAAGACCCGTCACAACCGTCTCTCCTTCCTGCGCTGTAACATCGGAAACAATACCATCTATTGGTGCATAAATCTTCGTATAGGTGAGTATCGTCTCACTCTGTTTTAATTTTGCAGTGATGTCTTCTATATTTGCCTTTGCTATCTTTTCTTGTGTCTTGAATTCATCCTGTAACCTTTTCAGGTTTGCCTCTGCTGCCTCAAACTGACTTTTTGCTTTATCAACAGCATCAGCAGTTGTGTATTCATATTTTAATAGCTCTTGTTCTCTTTCATAATTGACCTTTGCATATTCATAATTGGCTTTTGCCTCACGAATACGTTCTGGATATGTCAGTTCAATCTGTCTCAGGGTATTCCGAGCAGCATCCAATGAAGCCTTTTGTTGCTCTATTGATCTTTGGATTTCCCTGTCATCTATGAGTGCAATAAGCTCACCTTTTTTGACCTTGTCACCAATCTTCACCCTCATCCTGACAATCTCACCTGTTGCCCTTGCCCCAATTTTTACAAGCGCACCAACCTGCGGTTTTATTATCCCCGTTTCCACAATTACTCCACGTATGCTACCCCTTTTAACCATTGATGTCTCTAAAACTTTAATTTCTGGCTTACTAATAAACTTTTTGTAAACAATGATGCCTCCAACAAGAATTAATATAACGAGTAATATGATTAAAGCCTTTCTCAAGTCTTTTCTTTCAACCACCTTAAATATTTTCTAATCTTTCTATACCTGCAATCCTTTCAAGAAGTGCTTTTGATAAAATTAGGTTCAATTTAGAATTTATAAACTGTTCCCTTGCATTAGCAAGAAGACCCTCTGCCTGAACAAGTGAAAGGATATCTGCCTTTCCAACTTTATATTCTCCAAAGGCTTGTGAGTAGTTATGCTCTGCTTGTCTGAGTTGTTGTTGCGCTACTTTAAGATTATTAGAAGCAGTAATAAAATCTTCATATGTCTTATGAACATCAAGTAAAATCTGCCTTTTTAACTCATTTAGTTGTTCATATGATGCATCCTTTTCAAATCCTGAGGACTTGAGTCTAAAGAATTTTCCGAGTTCAAAAATATTCCATGTAGCTGTAATATCAGCAACCTTCTCCTCTGGAAATGCTGTTCTGAACACCCCTCCTTCTGTTTTAAGATATGATGCATTTAGTGAAAAAGTCGGTAAGAAAGTGCTAAGAATAATAGATCTATTATTTTCAGCAATTTTCACAGCATCTTCTGATTGCTTGATCTCCGGCCTCTGTAAAGCAGCCTCTGACAATTTTTCCATATCAGGTGGTGTAATTTCCATATCTATTGACCCTTCAATCTCATACTGACTGTTTAAAGGTTTTCCTATTAGAGAACTGAGTTCTGATAATGACTTCTTAAATTCACCTTCTGCTTGAACTACGTTAAATTTCGCTTGTTCAAGCCTGACGGACGCCTGGAGCACGTCCAGAAGCTTTGCAACACCAAACTTGTATCTTCCCTCAGCAACTTCATAATCCTTCTGGGCATCCTGAAGCTGAATCTTTCTCTGTTTTAGGGTCTCTTTTCTTGCAATTGCAGTATAAAATGCGGTCTTCACATTAAATTCAAGATCAAGGAGGCTCTTTCTGAGTTCCTCCTTGCTGATATTAAAATTAAGCCCTGCAATATTCCTACTTGCTCTTCTGTTTCCGCCATCAAAAAGAATATAAGAAAGCGTAATGTCATATCTTCTCGTACTGAATTCCTGTTGGTTTGTGTATATACGATTTTGTGAACTTGTGGCATCAAGACTTGGCAGATAAGGCGACAATGAGGCATTATAAAGTGCTTCGGTAGATTTTGTCCTGATCAATGATGCCTTATATGATGGTAAGGTCTCTTTTGCAAGAGATATAGCTTCATTTAAAGTAAGTGACTGGGATTCCCGTGATATAAAGATTAAAAAAGTAATTATTGTAAAAACTAACATCTCACTTTTAAAATCTCTTTTCACAGATAATCCTCCTTTTGTTTAGTTTGTTATTTTACATAGAGAAGGAATATAAAGAAAAGGGCTGTTTTAATTAATTTTATTGACTCAAGTGATTAGCCTGAAATAAAATACTTGCCAAGAACCCCCATTAAATTTCTGAATTTTACCAATAAGACCTCATGGAGGTTTTTAAATCTTAAAGGAAAGGAGGTCTAGAAAGTATGAAGAGGTTCCGAATCTTTATGGCTCTGTTTGTAATCGCCATCTTTTCAGGTCTTGTCTTCGCAATGAGTGAAAAAGGTGAAGAGGCTTTTCAAAAACTGATGGAGGGAAACAAAAGGTTTGTATCAGGAAATCTTGAACAGAAGGATTTAAGTGATACAAAAAGAAAAGAGTTGTTGAAGGGCCAGAAGCCTTTTGCCATTGTGCTTGCCTGCTCTGATTCAAGGGTATCCCCAGAACTCATATTTAACCAGGGTCTCGGTGATATATTTGTTGTAAGGGTTGCAGGTAATATCGTCGATCCGATAGAAATAAGGAGCATTGAATATGCAGCAGAACACCTTAATTCACCACTTCTCTTTATACTCGGACATGAGAAATGCGGTGCAGTAACTGCAACATATGAGACAGTAGAGACAAAGGGTAAACCCTGTCCAATTGCTAAAAAGATTACTCCTGCTGTTATTGCTGCAAAGAAAAAGGGTGGCACAAAGGATGAGATTATTGAGACTGCTATTAATGAGAATGTAAAAAATGTATACCAGGAAATTATGAGTAGCAGCAAGATAATCAAGCATCTCGTACAGGAAGGCAAATTAAAGATTGTTGCAGGTAAATATAGCCTCACCACAGGTAAGGTTGAAATGATAGAATTGCCTGTATTAGCAGAAAAAACTAAACATTAATTTTGTCGAAAAAGGGCATATCTCTTGTTTTTATGTATAAAAAATGAGGTGTGCCCTTCGATTTTTAAGACAACTTGAATATTCTGAATTAAAGTGAGAGCATTGCTGTCTAAGATATTCTGTAATATGGCTGGATGCCAATGAAATACAATGACTACACATTATAAAATTAATCAACATCCTTCTTCCAAAGAAGGATATATTAGCGTAATCTGCATATCATACTTTAACCCGAATTACAAGGCTCACTATAAAACCTTTGTAGCCACAGGCTTTAGCCTGCGTTTTAAATCTCGCACTATAAAATCTTGTAGCCGCAGGCTTTAGCCAGAGTTTTAAATCTCATAAAAGTGATTTAAAAGTTGTATAAATCCACGCAACCTAAAGGTTGCGGCTACACCCTTGCGTAATACGGGTTTAACAGAAAGCAGCCTGCTATCCAATTATCCTGTCGATTCATTGTGTTTATGAGGTATCCAGCCATAGTGTTCTTTTTTATTTTGGACAACTATGATGTCAGATATAATAAAATGAGGACTATAGTAAGATGAAGGTATGTGAGATATTCAAGAGCATTCAGGGAGAGTCAAGTTATGCAGGAATGCCATGTCTTTTCATAAGATTAACAGGATGTAACCTCAGATGTACCTACTGTGACACAAAGTATGCATACTTCGATGGAGAAGAACTTTCAGAAGATAATATCTTGAATAAAGTTCATCGAGCAGGAATAAAACTTGTAGAAATCACAGGTGGAGAGCCTCTTTTGCAAAGAGAAGTCTACCAACTGATTAAGACCCTTCTTGATGATGGCTATAAAGTCTTATTAGAAACGAATGGCTCAATAAGTATAAGGGATGTTGATAGAAGAGCAGTCATAATACTTGATATCAAGACACCAGGAAGCGGGATGAATAAAGAAATGGACTTTTCAAATTTTGACTATATTAAAAAAATAGATGAGATAAAATTTGTAATAACAGACAGGAGAGATTACGAATGGTCAAAAGAAATAATTCAAAATCATAACTTAAAAGATAGATGTCACATCCTCATCTCACCTGCATATGGAATCATGGACCCAGAGGAACTTGCAAAATGGATACTTGAAGATAGTCTTGATGTGCGTCTTAATCTTCAGCTTCATAAGTATATTTTCAAATCTGAAAATAATCTTAGAACCTAAAGTATAACTGTATAATTCAAATAATTTATCTTTCAGTTAAAATCATTGTTGTCCAAAATATTCTATATAAAAGTTATGAGAGCCGATTTTCGAACCAAAATAAACTACCACTTATTATGTTTAAACCCGAATTACGCAAGGCTCACTATAAAGCCTTGTAGCCGCAGGCTTTAGCCTGCATTTTAATCGCATAAAA